>JAJBSY010000307.1 GCA_020861205.1 Deltaproteobacteria bacterium
GCGTCGTCCCTGACGACGAGTATTTGGGCAAGCGCGTTCTGCGCTTCGGCCGTTTTTTTGCCTTCCTGCCAGGAGTACACGCCGTACCCGGCGGCCGCGATGCAGCAGACGACCAGGAGGGCCATGATGCGCTTGGCGTTATTCGCCAGGAAGAGCAGGAGGGGAGAGGTCTCCGGGGTGACTTCGGAAGACATTTTATCCAGCAACGTCTGGTTCGGGGCCAGCGGCTGGCTGGGGGAACGATCTTCGGCCATGGGTACTCCTTGCCGTCTCAAATTTCTAAAACCCGTTTCTTGTATGCGTCAGGGCCGTAAATGTCAAAGGCGGGTTATAGAGGATGCGGACGGAAGGGTTGCCGGAAATGCACCGGAGACAAAAGAGAGATGATAGCGCGGCCATGCGGGAGAAAGAGGTAACACGTACCGGCAACCGGATTCTCCTAGCGTAACCCGTCCGCCGCCCTTTGCGCTTCGGAAAAAATGGCCGCGACGTCCAGGCGGGTATAGTCGCCGTCCTTGTACAACACGTCGCCGTCCACCATGGTCATGCGGACTTCCGCGCCGGTCGCGGCGTAAACGATGTTGGAGGTGGGCGAAAGCACGGGCCGCATGTTGGGCGCCGTCATGTCCACGGCGATGATATCCGCGGGACCGCCCGCCGCGATTTCCCCCAGGCCGGGCCAGTGGAGCGCCCGGGCGCCGTTCAGCGTCGCCATGGCGAGGGCGGACCGGGCGGCGACCACGGTGGGATCGGAGCGGTTGACCTTGTGGAGCAGCGCGGCGGCGGTCATTTCCTGAAACATGTTCAGGTTGTTGCTGCTGGCGGCGCCGTCCGTGCCGAGGGCGACGGGGATGCCGAGCGCCAGCATGGCCGGAACGCGCGCGACGCCGGAAGCCAGTTTCATGTTGCTGCGCGGACAGTGCGCCACGCAGGCCCCGCCGGCCGCCAGCATCTCCAGCTCCCGATCATCGAAGACAACCCCGTGGGCGAGGGTCGTCCGTTCGGTGAGGAGGCCCAGGTCCGCGCAGTAGCGGAGCGGCGTCATGCCGTGGCTGTTCAGGCACTCCTCCGTCTCGTGCCGTGTTTCCGCGAGATGTATCTGGATGGAGAGATCCAGCTCCTCCGCCGCGTCGCGGCAGCGGGCGAGGAGGGCGGGCGTCGTGGTATAGACCGCGTGGGGCATGACCGCGACCCGGATGCGCGGATGGTTCCGCCAGCGGGCCGCCTGCTCGCGCAGGAGGGAAAAGGCTTCCTCTTCCGTGCCGTAGCCGGGGGAGGGAAACGCGAAGATGCCTTCGCCGCCGAGCATACGCAGGCCGGAAGCCTCGGCAACGTCAAAGACCGCGTTTTCCGCCAGGTACATGTCCGCGAAAGCGGTCACGCCGAAGCGCGTCATTTCCACGCAGGCGAGTTTCGCGCCCAGGGCGATGCGCGCGGGATCCAATTTTTTTTCCCGGGGGAAGATATGTTCGGTAAGCCATGTCCGGAGGGGCAGATCGTCGGCAACCCCGCGCAGCAAGGTCATGGACGCGTGGGTATGGGCATTGATCAACCCCGGCATGAGGAGGCTGTCTCCCATGTCCAGGCGGGTTTCAGGCCGGTATTTCAGGAGAATATCCGCCTCTTTCCCCAAAGCGAGAACGCGGGTATCCTTGACGGCGACGGCCGCGTCGCGCACAACCGGTTCAAGGGCGTGGGGCAAAAGATACTTGGCTGTAACGGCAACCGAACAGGGAATGCGTTCCGCGCTCATGGGCAACCTCATGCTCATTGGTGTGTTTCGCCTTTCCTCATAACGGGGAACCTTTCCCTTAGGCAAGGCTTGTTATCATGACGGATCGACGAATATCCGGAACGGGCTGCCTTCTCGTTCACGGGTACGGCGGCAGCACGTTTGAAATGGAAGGCATCGCGGCCGCTTTGGAAAGGGCGGGCTTCGCCAGCCGCATGGTTGCCCTGCCGGGGCACGGCGAGGGGTATGCGAACTTCGGTGATTACGGCTTTCCCCACTGGCTCGCCCATGCGGAAAAAGAATACCGCGCGATGGCGGAACACTACGAGCGCGTCCTCCTCGTCGGATTTTCCATGGGAGGGACCATCTCCCTGAACCTGGCTTCCCGGTATCCGGTAGCCGGGATCGTGACCCTTTCCGCGCCGGTTTTCACCCTCGGGCTTTGGCCTTGGCCCATGGCGAACCTGAAATTATACGGGCGCATCGCCGTCTTGGAGTTTCGCCGCCTTCTGGGGCTCCATAAGCACCACCACGGCGGAGAAACGTCCCGCGACATCGCGCCCTGGAAAGGTTACCGGGGACCCGTGCATTTCCGGCAGCTCGCCGGTATGCACAAGGGATGCAAAACCCTGCGCGCCCTTCTGCCCGGCGTTATCGCTCCCATCCTGATCATCCAGGACGCGCGGGACGGCCTGGTTTACCCGGACAACGCCTGGGCCATCGCCCGCCGGGTGTCGTCGCCCGATACCCGCGTCATCCTTACGCGGATCCGGGAAAGCGTCACCAGCCACCACATGCTGACCACGCACCGGGAGACCGCCTCGCTGGTGGAGGAAGAAGTCGTCCGGTTTTGCAAGGAAAAAACGCTGGACCGGCGGCCCTGACCGCGGGTATACAGGGCGTATGCCTTTATCTATCAGACCTGAGCGAAAAACCGATTTTCCCGCCATTTACGACCTCGTCCGGGACGCTTTCGCCACGCTTCCCCAAGCGGAAGGCGACGAGCAGGACTTCGTCGTCGCCATGCGCGGGCACGAAGGATACATTCCCGAACTGGCGCTGGTGGCGGAAAAGGATGGGGAACTCGTCGGCTACGTCATGCTGACGGAAACCCGCGTCGAAGGCCCGGAAGGCGGACCGCCGGTGCTGCTTCTCGCGCCGCTCTGCGTCTCGCCCAAACGGCAGAGTCGGGGCGTTGGCGCGGCCTTGATGCACGAGGCCTTTCGCCGGGCCGTCACCTTGGGATACGACGCCGTTTTCTTGGCGGGCAATCCGAAATATTACGGCCGGTTCGGTTTTCGTCCGACCGTTGATTTCGGCATCGGCCACGCCATGCCGGTCCCGGATGCGTACATCATGGCGAAGGAACTTGTTCCCGGCGCTCTCGACGGGCGGAAGGGAACGATCCTTCTCACCGGGCATACGACCTGCGCCTCCGCTTTGGGCTCGCCGCGAAAAAAACGCGGCTGACCCCATTTCCCCCCGCGCGTTTTTTTCCTTACCGTACGCCCGGCACGCCCGCGGGTAACTTGCGGACGCTGATGGCATATGCGATGCCCAGAGGCAGGCAGGAACCGATCCAGGCCAGGGGGTTGGATACGCAAACGCCCGTGAACCCGTAAAGCTGAAGCAGAACGAGCGCGCCCAAAGCCCGCATGACAAGTTCCATTATCCCGGCCACCGTGGGAACGACGCTCTGTCCCAACCCCTGCAACGTGTACCGGAAAATGAACAGCAAGGCGAGAATCCAGTATAAGGATCCGTTGATCGTCAGGTAGGTCTGGGCGTTCGCCATAACCTCCGGCTGGTCCGGTCCCACGAACAGGGCTATCAGGTATTTGCCCCCCACTATGACGGCGGCCCCGGCCAGCACGCTGAAGGTAAGGGAAATCGCCGCGCACTGGCGCACCCCCTTGCGGATGCGCCCAATCTCCCCGGCTCCGTAATTCTGGCCGGTGTACGTCGCCATGGCGAGACCGAAGGACATCAGGGGAAGAGTGCCCACGATGTCGATCTTTTGCGCGACCGCGTAGGAGGCCACGGAGATGGGGCCGAGACTGTTGAGCGCCCATTGCAGGATGATGGCCCCGATGGCGATGATGGAGGCCTGGAATCCCATGGGCAGGCCGATTTTCGCGCTCCGGACGAGGGCGCGGAACGTTACGCGCAGCCAGTCCTTTCGCCGGAGCAGCAAGGCGGGTTGCCGCCGGACAAGGTAGACCGCGCAGAGCAGGGCGGAGAGGCTTTGGGCCGTGATCGTGGCCCTGGACGCGCCGGCGACGCCCCAGCCGAGCCACAGGATGAAGGCGAAATCCAGGGCGATGTTCACGATGCAGGCGATAATGAGAAAAAAGAGCGGCGTTTTGCTGTCCCCAAGGGCGAGAATGGTACTGGCCAGCAGGTTGAACATGATGAAAGATCCGAGCCCGAGATAGAGGGTGCTGATATAGGCGTAGGCTCCGTCGATGACTTCCGGCGGGGTGCGCATGAGCCGCAGAATGTCGTCCGCGTAGGTGTAGCTGAGGGTGGTGAGGATGAGGCCGACGAGGGTTGCCAGGATGATGGAGACGCAAAAGCTCATCCGCACGTCGCTCAGCCTTCGGGCGCCGAAATACTGGGCCGTGACGATCGCGAACCCAGAGGACATGCCCTGGATGAACCCGATGATGAGGAACATGAGACTGCCCGTGCTGCCCACCGACGCGAGCACGTGCACGCCGAGAGTGCGCCCCACGATGAGCGTGTCCGCCATGTTGTAGATTTGCTGGAACAGGTTGCCCGCAAGCAGCGGCAGGGCGAATTTGAGAATGAGAATCGCGGGGGTACCTGTCGTCAGGCTCTTGGCCATATGAACTCTCCCGGAAGTGTCCGGTGCGAGGTGTACGGCGCTTTGGCGGAACCGTCAAGCGGGTGATTGGGCTTGTCTGGATGGATATTCGGGCCGGGCGCGGGATTTATGTAATTTCTACTTGTCCTTTCACGCCTATCTGACTATTCGATAGGCCTGCACGAAAGAAAACCCTGGATGTCGCATGTATCTTGTTCACATATACGGGCTGCTTATTTTTCTCTACGTCTCGTTCCGGCTGATTCTACCCGCTCCATTGCCGTATTGGGGGAAGCTGGCCCTCATTCTGCTCGCGCTCGGGGCCTCGCAGTACCACCTTTTCATCCGGTATTTCTTCGGGTCCCTGAGTTCGCCGGAAATGCCCTATCCCATGCTGCTGCTCGCGAGCTATTCCTTCGTCGTGATGACGCTGCTTTTCGCCATCCTGGTTTTCCGGGATATCGGGTTGCTCGCGCTTTTCATCGTGCGCCAGCTCGGCCTGGTGACGGCCATTCCCTTTTCTCCGGGACGCAGGGCCCTCGCTCTCGCCGGACTCGGTCTGGCCGCGGGCGCGTACGGTTTCCGGGAAGCCGTGAAAGTGCCGGGCGTGGCCGCGCGGGAAGTGCTGCTTGACCGTTTGCCGCCGGAGCTTGACGGCCTGGTCATCGCCCAGATCACCGACCTGCACGCCACGGCCTTGTTGAACGCGCCGCGCGTGGCGGCTATCGTCGCCGAGACAAACGCCATGAATCCGGATATTATCGTCTGCACGGGCGACCTGGTCGACGGCTCCACGGCGAATCGGGCGGCGGACGTGGCTCCCCTGAGGGATTTGCGCGCCAGGTACTGCGTCTTCGCCTGCGAGCGCAACCACGAGTATTATTC
>JAJBSY010000163.1 GCA_020861205.1 Deltaproteobacteria bacterium
CAGCCCGAGCATCAGCCCGACCAGCAATTCCCCGAAAATCATCAGGATCAGCCCCAAAGGGTGCGCGGGCAGGTAGCTCGCGGCAAAGGACAGGTGCGGCCACACGGCCAAAGAGAACACGATGCACAGGGCGGCCTTCACGGTAACCGGGATATTCTCACCGCCATAGAACGGCAGGAGGAACACCAGCAGGCTGATCCGGATGAGGGTCAGCAGAAAACTGGCTAAGGCCGGGATGTTTAAGGTGAAGACCGCTTCCATGCCCAGGCGATTAGCAAAATATGTTCCGAAAATTTTTCTTTATAAATGCAAGTTGTTGTACGGAGCTAAACGCTGCCGGAACCGGTTCGTCAAAAAAGCGCCGCTTGCCAGGGTTCGCGCCTTCTGGCAAATGGATAGGGGCGCGGGACGTTATTGCCCTTTTTCCGATCCACACCAGGATAACGGCAACCGGTCCGGCGGGATTCGCGCCCGCGACGAATCACGGCCATACAACAGCATGGCTCCGCCAACAAAGCCATGCCTGGAGGATATATGGATTTTCTGCCGATCAGACGCGCGCTTTTGAGCGTGACGGACAAAACCGATCTCGCGCCCTTCGCCGCTTTCCTGGTAGAGCGCGGCGCGACCCTGGTCTCCACGGGCGGCACGTACAGAACCTTGCGGGAAGCCGGCCTGCCGGTTACCCAGGTGAGTGACGTCACCGGGTTTCCCGAAATCATGGACGGGCGGGTCAAAACCCTGCACCCCAAAATTCACGGCGGCATCCTTGCGGACAAGGACAATCCCGCCCATCTCGCCCAACTGGCGGAGCACGGTATCGAAACCTTCGACCTGATCTGCGTGAACCTCTACAATTTTGCCGAAGCGGTGCAAAAAAACCTCGACCTGCGCGCCTCCGTCGAGGAAATAGACATCGGCGGGCCGTGTATGCTCCGCGCGGCGGCCAAAAACTTCCACTCGATGCTGGTGGTGCCCCACCCCCAATTTTACCCGGAAATCAAAGCGGCCCTTGAAGCGGGCGACGGCAAAGCGCCGCTCGAATTGCGCCGGAAAATGGCGGCGGCCACCTTCGCCGCCACCTCCGCATACGACCGCATGATCGCGGATTACCTGGGGCGCGGTTAAGATAACGGGGCCGGCCCGCGAAACCGGGCGATCATCCCCGTAAAGGACGCGTTCACGCTTTTCATGCGGCCGACCGGCCGGCAAGGAGCAAAAACCATCGCTAAAGTTGTCGGGAATACGCAGGGGTTGAAACCCAGCGAAATGAAGGCCGTGGCGCGGCTGGCGAACAGACGCTACCCGACCGAGGGCGGATATTCCACGGACCAGGCCAGGGAACTGGCCGCGCTCTCGCGCGTTCTCGGCCGCCAGATAGGGCTTTTGATCGACCGCCAGGGCAGGCCTGACCTGGTGCTGGTGGGCGAGACCAACGCCATCTTCATCCCGGAGCTTCCCCGTTCGCGCCTGGGCGCGGGCAGGCTCAGGGGGCTCAGGCTTTTTCATACGCACCTCACGCCGGACCTGCTCTCCGAGGAAGACCTTATGGACATGCTCTTCCTCCGGCTGGACAGCGTGACCGTCCTGACCGTGGATCTTCACGGGGCGCCGGTCCAGGTCCAAAACGCGCACCTTCTGCCGCCGAACCCGGAAAACCGCCCCTACATGGTCCATCCCGTGGCGGCCTGGGACAGGGCGACCATGGATTACATCGCCCAGACCGAAGCGCTGGAGGAAGAACTCGCCCGGTCCATGACCGACGCCCGGGAAGCGGAAGGCGCGGAAAGCCGCGCCATCCTGGTCAGCGTCAGCACCCAGGCCAAAGGCGCCCAGGAGTCGGGCCTGGTGGAACTCGCGGAACTGGCGAAAACCGCCGGGGTTTCCATCGCCGGCACCATGAGCCAGCGGGTCCACTCCCTCAACCCCAAGCTCATCATGGGCAAGGGCAAGCTGGCGGAACTTGAGGTCCTGGCGCTCCAGGGAAACGCCGGGCTGATCATCTTTGACGGCGAACTCTCCCCGGCCCAGTTGCGCAATCTCGTCGAAGCCACCGAACGCAAGGTGCTGGATCGCACCCAGCTCATCCTCGATATTTTCGCCCAGCGCGCCACGAGCCGGGCGGGACGCCTCCAGGTGGAACTGGCCCAACTTCAATACATGCTGCCCCGCCTCGTGGGCAAAAACAAGGCCCTCTCCCGCCTGGCCGGTGGAATCGGCGGCCGCGGCCCCGGCGAAACCAAACTGGAACTGGAGCGCCGACGCATCAACGACCGCGTCACGCGGTTGAAAAACGAGCTGAAAACGCTCCGCCGCCAACGCTTGCAAGTCCGTTCGCGCCGGGAAAAAAGCCGGGTGCCGGTGGCCTCCCTCGTGGGGTACACCAACGCGGGCAAATCAACCTTGCTCAACGCCTTGACCGGTGCGTCGGTGCTGGCGGAAAACAAGCTGTTCGCGACCCTGGACCCGACCACCAGGCGTTTGCGGGTGCCGGAAGAGCGGGAACTGATCATTACGGATACCGTCGGGTTCATCCGCTCCCTTCCGAAAGAGCTGGTGGAAGCGTTCCGGGCCACCCTCGAAGAACTGGAAGAAGCCGACCTGCTGCTGCACGTGGCGGATGCCTCGCACCCGGAGCTGGACATGCAGCTCACGGCCGTGGAATCCATTCTGGAAAGCCTGGAATTGCAGGATACGCCCCGCCTGCTGGTGTTGAACAAGGTCGATATCCTTGACCCGGCGGCCTTGGCGATTCTCAAGGAAGTGCACCCGGAGGCCGTCTTTGTTTCCGCCGCGACGGGGTTGGGCCTTGATGCGCTCAGCGCGGCGGTTGTTTCCCGCATCGACTGGACGCAGGCCAGCCCGCCCGAGGAGGGGGATGCGCGGGGTGCCGGGTGCGGCCACGGCCTCGACGCCGGCCCGAACTGATGCGGACCCTTTTCGCCTTCGACCTCGACGGCACCGTCACCCGGGCCGAAATCCTGCCCGCCATCGCGAGGGCGGCCGGCGTCTTTGACGAGATGAGCCGCCTGACCGCCCTGACCCTTGACGGCGCCCTGGATTTTGAATCGTCCTTCCGGCAACGCTTCGACCTCTTGCGGCGCATACCGCCCGCCGAAGTCCGCCGCATCACGGCCGCCGTTCCCCTGGATCCGGAAATCGAAGCTTTTATCGCGGAAAACAAAGCCCGGTGCGCCATCGTCACCGGCAACCTGGATTGCTGGATATCCCCCCTGGCCGAACGCCTCGGTTGCGCCATCCACAGTTCCCGCTCCGCCGAAGACGACGGCGGGCTTTCCCTCGTCTCGGTTCTGCGCAAGGGCCCGTGCATCGAACGCCTACGCCGGCAAGACCGCTACGTCGTGGCGATCGGCGACGGTGCCAACGACATCCCCATGCTGCTGGCGGCGGATTACGGCATCGCCTTCGGCGGCTTGCGCGAACCCGCCCGCGGCCTCCTCGCCGTCGCCGACCGGACGGAACGGGACGCGTCGTCGCTCTGCCGCTTCCTGCGCAGCTTCATGTGAGCGCCAGGGCGCGATGATCCGCCACGTTATCATTTCCGGCGATACCGGAATCGTGCTCTTCTTGCCTGAAAACCGATCCGATTATACAGTTGCCGGGAATCACGCCCGCGCACGGCGTAACCGGTCACAAACAAAAGGGGATGCCATGGAATCCGAGTATCGCGACATTCTCGCCAAACCCAAGCTCCGTAAAACCCGCGCCCTTTTTTTCGCGGCGGGCCTGTACAACTTCGGCATCGCCGCCTTTTTCCTGCTCCTCAACCCGCTCGAGGACGGTTTTTCCCTCGTCCACCTGGCGGTCGCCCTGCTTTTCGTCTTCGGCGTGATGCTCTGCAACATCGCGGCCAATCCCTTACGGTACAAGAAACTGATCCCCTATGCCATGTTGCGCAACCTTGCCTACTGCGGGCTTGCGGGCTGGTATTTCCACAAGGGCCAGCTTCCCCTGCAATGGATGGTCCCGGGTATTGTGGATCTGGTTCTGCTCGTTCTTTTCTGCATCATCTGGATCCGTCTTTTCTGGGAAGACGACGACGCCTGACGCTGCGCCTAAAAAAATCCCGGAATTCTTTTTCCAGGTTTTTTCAGGCGAGGCCCGGCTAAAACGTCCCGCTCACGGGCGGCTTGCCGCGCAAAACCTGGCGCCGGGGCATGGCAGCCCTCATTGCCGTGGACAACGACCTAAGAACTATTCCTCATAGGATTGACCGACTCGCAGGGTGTGCCCGTCTGGCACAAGCCACAGAAATCCGCCCTGACATCCAGCCCGCAGGAGGTGTGCAAAAAGTCGCCGAAAAGTCTCTGCCTGTACCGTCTGCACTGGACCTTGTCATGGCCCCGGGCCGTAATCGCGAAGGCCGGACAGCGCTCCATGCACTTCCCGCACAAGCCTTTGGCCACGAAGAGGCAATTGGCCCGATAATCCGTATACCGCCTTTCCGTAACCGGCAGCGTTTCGTTGACCACGATGCTCCCGCACCGCATGGCCATGCCCTTGTCGGTAATGAACCCATCGTTGATGCTGAAGGTGCCGAGGCCCGCCGCATACAGGGCATGGCGTTCCGACCAGTTGGACGTATGGCCGCCGGGCAGGTCTTCGATCCGCCGCCACGCGGATGACGCGACCGGCGCGACCGCGAGAATGCCCCGGTCGGCGAAATACGCTTCCAACGTCTTCCGCACCAAGTTGTTGAAAGCTTCGCCCAGGTCGTAAGCATGGCCCCATTTCACGGAAGACCAGACCTCCTTCCTGGCATTGGACTGCTTGATGTGCTTCGTAAACGGCAGAACCCAGCAGATGACGCTGAGCGCGCCGGAATGATACGGGAGCGAGCGCTCGCGGGCACCATGGCGCATAACTTCATCGGGGGTCAGGTGATACTCGCCGATAATCGTCTTGTATTCGGCAAACAACGGGTCGTGGCCGCTTGCGATGCCGACCAGCGGTTCCTCGTATATGATGCCGTTGTCAAGCTGCGTGAGGCGGTTGCATTCGCTCGTCCGCTGCAACTGGACGATACTGTCATGGACGATCTGGAGCATACCCCTCCTTTTTCTTTATCCGGCTGTCACCGAACGGGCTTGTCCTTTTCCGGTATGGTCACCGTTATCTCGGCGGGCGTTACCGAGACGAGCTCCGCGTTATCCGGCAACGCGACCGTGACGGGGAGCTTTCGCGGTTCCTCGGCGATGTTCGGCGGCAGCGAAACCGTGGCCGTTATGGCATCCAGGGCAGCCTGGTCCCGCAGGAGGGACTCCGGTATATCCGCGACGATGGTGACCTTCTCGGGCGCCATGACCGGCGTATGGCCGTCGACGTAGCCCGTTCCGGCAACGGCGCGGGTAAGCTTGAGCTGTTTCGTGCGAACCCCGATCTCCATCGATATCTCGATCTGGGGCGGGGTTATGGGC
>JAJBSY010000421.1 GCA_020861205.1 Deltaproteobacteria bacterium
TCATAGAGGAACAGGATATACGAGGGCGTACAGCAGACGGCGGTAGCGCCGAAATCCCGAAGGAGCTGGGCCTGCCGTTTGGTCGCCCCTCCGGAAACCGGGATGACCGTCGCGCCGAGGCGCTCGGCACCGTAATGCGCGCCAAGGCCGCCCGTAAAAAGACCGTAGCCATAAGCGTTATGCAGAAGGTCGCGGCTGGTCATCCCAGCCGCGCACATGCTGCGGGCCATGCATTCGGCCCAGATGTCCAGGTCGCGCCGGGTGTATCCCACAACCGACGCCTTGCCCGTTGTGCCGCTGGAAGCGTGCAGGCGCACGATGACGTCGCGCGGTACGGCGAACATGCCGAAAGGATACCCGTTGCGCAGGTCCTGTTTATCCGTAAACGGAAGTTTGACGAGGTCATCGAGCGAACGGACATCGGACGGATGCACCCCAAGCGCGTCAAAGGCCTTGCGGTAAAAAGGCACATTGGCGTACACACGCTCGCAGAGATTGCGCAGACGCAGCAGTTGCAAATCCCGCAACTCTTCCCTCGGCAGCATTTCTTTTTCCACATCGAACATCATGACGGTCCCTCGCGTATAAGGCATATAATCGGTTTGTTGTGCCCTATTCGGGCTCCACGGTCAACAGCCGGCCTACCGGAACGAGAAAACGCTTGCTGTTTTTGGCGTTTGCGCAACCCTCCGTCATGGTGTACCGTGAAAAGATAGATTTGAGAGAAGGATACCCCATGCCCACGAACAAGAAATTTGCCGATGTCCCCGTTCGGGAAAAACTCGACCGCATCACGGGATGGATCGAGGAAAAAAAAGGAAAAGACATACTCGCCCTTGACCTGAGCCGAATTAATACGTTCACCGAGGGCATAATCATTGTCACCGCAAGTTCAATCCGCCATGGTCAGGGTCTGGCCGACCATATCCTCGCCCAAAGCAAGGCCGAGCGCTATGAATTCCTTCGCATGGAAGGCTTTCAGACGGGCCAGTGGATACTGCTCGACATGAACGACCTTGTCATCAGCATTTTCCAAAAGGAAACACGGGAGCTTTACCGCCTGGAAGACCTCTGGAAAAATGCCGAAACGGTCGCGGACACGCGGGAACATGCTCCGGCCCTTATATAACTAAACGGGAAGTACGAATGAACGAATTAACTCCTACGGCATTGCTCATCCTGGACGGCTGGGGCCTCGCCCCTGCGGGTCCCGGCAACGCGGCATCCCTTGCCAACACGCCGACCGTGGACAAGATATTGAGCCACCCCTCCTTCACCGCCATTGAAGCTTCCGGCCGCGCCGTCGGCCTGCCCGCCGGATATATGGGCAACTCGGAAGTCGGCCACATGAACCTGGGCGCGGGGCGCATCGTTTACCAGGACATGACGCTGATCGAAATCGCCATGGAAAGGGGGGAATTCCCCACAAATCCGGTTATAGCCGACGTGCTGGGCAAGACCAAGGCTTCCGGCGGCTCCGTTCATTTCATCGGGCTTTTGTCCAACGGCGGTGTTCACAGCCACATAGACCATTTGAAGGGTCTTCTCGACGCCGCCAAAAGCGCCGGGGTCCCCGCGTTCGTTCACGCCTTCATGGACGGGCGGGACACCTCCCCCACCAGCGGCGCGGGATTTGTCGCGGAGATATTGGATCACATGCGCGCGATCGGCCACGGAACGTTGGCGACCATGACGGGGCGCTATTACGCCATGGACCGGGACAAGCACTGGGAACGCAACATCTTGGCCTGGAACGCCATGGTTCACGGCGAGGGCGAACGCGTCACCGACCCCGTGGATGCGTTGAAAAAAGCCTACGCCCACGATGAAACCGACGAATTCCTGAAGCCGCGCATCGTCGTTGCCGAGGGTGGCGAACCGCACGTGATAGTGGACAATGACGGTCTGTTCTTCTTCAACTTCCGGGCCGACAGGGCGCGCCAGTTGACGAGAGCTTTCTATGAAAAGGACTTCGACGGCTTTGACCGGGGCAAAATGCCGAAGCTGGCGGCGTTTGCCACCTTCACGCCGTACGAATCCTCAATTCCCGTTCCGGCGGCCTTTACCAAGCCGGAAGTGACGGAATCCATGGGCGAGATTGTTTCCCAAATGGGCTTGCAGCAACTGCGTATCGCGGAGACGGAAAAATACGCCCATGTAACCTACTTCTTCAGTTGCGGCCGGGAAGACAAGTTTCCCGGCGAGGAACGCCGCCTCATTCCTTCCCCGCGGGACGTCGCGACTTACGACCTGAAGCCGGAAATGAGCGCCTACCAGGTGGCCGAAACGTTTGTGGAAGAATGGAAAACCGGCAAATACGGCTTTGCGGTGTGCAATCTCGCCAACCCGGACATGGTCGGCCATACCGGCGTCATCCCCGCCGGGATCAAAGCCTGCGAAGCGGTGGACGCCTGCGCCAAAAAAATCATCGATGCCGTCCTCGAGTCAAACGGCCGCATCCTCATTACTGCCGATCACGGCAATATCGAGGAACTGCTGACCGAAGACGGCAAACCCATGACAGCCCATACCACCAACAAGGTTCCCCTCGCCGTGCTCGATAACGGTCCGGTCAAAAAGCTGCGTTCCGGCGGCAAACTCGGCGACGTCTCCCCTACCATCCTGCACCTCTGGGGTGTCACGCAGCCCGAGGCCATGACCGGCCAAAGCCTATGGGAGGAACCGTGAGTTCCGCCCGCCCCGTAACGCCGGTAAAACCCTCGGGCATGGAACTGGTTTTTTATTATACCTGCCCGTTCTGTAACCGGGAACTTCCCCTTGTCGCGCCGCAACAACCAGGACTCATTACCTGTGACGTCTGCCGCCAGAAATTTCCCATCGTGCCGGTGGATCAGCGCAGCGTCTATTACGTCCGGATCATGATGGGGAACGGCGCGGCCGCCATCGACCCCGACTTCATGTAAGGCGCCGACCGGGCGACTGCCTTTCTTGTCAAGATTCATCGGCGATGATACGCTTGGACCATAATTGTCGTGTAACGCCGTTCATACGCGGTATGCTGCCTTTACAGGAGAATTTACCCCATGAAAATCGAGCAGCTGTCCATTTTCCTCGAGAACAAGGCGGGCCGCCTGGCGGAAGTGACCAACGTTCTCGCTACGGCCAACATCAACATCCGGGCGCTTTCCCTCGCGGACACGTCGGATTTCGGCATTCTGCGCCTTATCGTAAACGACCATGATACCGCAAAGGACGCGTTGAAAGCGGCCGGATTCACCGTCGGGTTGACCAGCGTGGTGGCCGTCGAGGTGCCGCACGTTCCGGGCGGTCTTGACACGATCCTGCAATTGCTCGGCAAAAAGGGCGTCAACGTGGAATATATGTACGCTTTCATGCAAAAGGGCGACAACGCCGTACTTATCTTCCGGTTCAACAATCTGGATGCGGCCATGGAAGCGCTGCGGGAAGCGAACATTCCCGTATTAAGCACCGACCAGGTATGTAACGGTTGCTGAAGGTCGCGCGCTCATACGAAAACAGAAGGCTCCCTTCGGGGAGCCTTCTGTTTTCGCAATCGTAACGGATTCCCGCGCCGCTAAAAAATGATCCCAGGAAAAAGAACGGGCAGGTATACATAGAATAGAAACATTATGATCAGCCCCAGGAGATACGGCAACACGGCCTTGGCGATCCGCTCGATGGGCAGCCCCGTGACGCTCGACGCGACAAAGAGGTTGATGGCGACCGGCGGCGTAACCATCCCGATGGCGATCCCAACGGTGAACAAAATTCCGAAGTGGACCAAATCCACGCCGATAAGCTTGACCAGGGGAAGAAAAACGGGAGTCAGCAGGATAACCGCGGACGAGGTTTCCATGAAAATGCCCGCGATCAGGATAATGATCGACATGAGGAACAGGACGACGAGCCTGTTGTCCGACACGCTGAGAACGGCCTGGGCCACGGTTTCGGGAATTTTCCAGTTGGCGAGCACCCATCCGAAAATCCCGCTGCACGCGATGATGATCATAATGATGGCCGAGGTTCGCGCGCTTCCCAGGATAATTGTGCCGAGTTCCCGCATGGTCAGGTCGCGGTATACGAAAAAGGACACCACCCCGGCGTAGATGACCGCCACAGCCGCGGCTTCGGACGGCGTAAACTGGCCGGAAAAAATGCCGCCCAGAATTATCAGGGGCATCAGGATTCCCCAAATCGCGGGCACGAAAGCGGCCATGACGCTTTTGAGCGATAACGGCGCGCCCTTGGGGTAATTGCGGTCATATGCCTGTTTCAGGGCTATGGCGATAAGAACGCCGCCCATCATAAACCCGGGAACGAACCCGTTCTGGAAAAGCCGGGTGACGCTCTGGTCGGCGATAACCGCGTACAGAACCATGGGGACCGAGGGAGGGATGACAACGCCGATACACCCGGCGGAGGCGATAAGCGCGGCCGCGGAGTCTTCCCGGTATTGGCGTTCCTTAAGTTCGGGAATCAGAGTAGCGCCGACGGCGGCCGTGGTGGCGGCTCCGGAACCGGAAATGGCGGCAAAGAACATCCCGGCCACCACGGAAACGGCGGAGAGCGCCCCACGGAGCTGCCCCATCAAGGATTCGGCAAAGACCACGAGTTTCTTGGAGATAGTCCCCCGGGCCAAAAGATCGCCGGCCAGGATGAAAAAGGGCACAGCGACCAGGGGAAACGAGTCGGTCGCCGCAAACATGCGCTGCACGATAAGGATGAGGGGCACGTCGCCGATAATCAGGATGGTTGTCGCGGCGATGGCGACGGAAAAGGCAATGGGAACACCAAGGGCGAGAAGTCCCAGAAACGTGAGGAACAGTATGCTCGTCATGCCGCGCCCCCTTCACGATTACCGCCAAGGGGAATCATCCTTAAGAGAAGATCGAGGACGTGAAAGGCCATAAGGCCGCATCCAACGGGAATGGCGAGGTATACCCAGCTCATGGGAATCCGGAGCGCGGCGGAAAGCTGCCTCGATTGCATACCCATGTAATCGAGGCCGTACATGACCGCCACGATGAAAAACGCGCCGCACAGAAGATGACAGCAGACCTGCATCAGCTTTTGACAGGACGCGGGAAACAGCGCCTGGACGACCGTCACGCTGATGTGTCCCGAGCGGCGGTAAACACAGCTCGCGCCGAGAAATGTGGCCCACACCATCAGGTAGCGGGTCAGTTCCTCGCTCCAGGCAAGGGCTGTAAACCATAACCGGCAAGCGATCTGCAACCCCGTCAGTATCACCATGCCGGCGACGCAAACGACGCAGATACCGCCGCAGACATAATCCAGCCATTCACTGAGTTTGTGAAACGCTTTCATGAGGGCCATAGACAAGTCTCTCCTCGACAATCAGGCAAGCCGCGCGCGGCGAGCGGAGCGGCGACGACGATCGCGCCGCTCCGTAACGATCAACGG
>JAJBSY010000404.1 GCA_020861205.1 Deltaproteobacteria bacterium
GTACGGTTTTATCACGATCTAATGGTACTCTTTCAAAACGGTTTCAAGCCGTTTTTCGGAATACTCTTTTTGGCTGAGGACATTCGCCATCAAAGACTGGATGGCTATTTTCTGCGCATCGCTCAGATAATTGTAATCTTTGACGTCCCTGAAGAACAACAGCAAGGAACGCCAACGTGACTCTGGAGGTACCCCCGCCTTATCGAACATTTCGAAAAGGCCGAGGTACATCTCCTTGCAATCGATCGAGGCGCTGAAAGAATGCTTCATGGTAGTTCTTTGCATTGAGAAATTGTTATGCCATTCTTTATAGCCCATACGCACACCGACTTCAAGAGATATAGCATATACATTCGTCTCTCCCTCCTGATACCTTTCGCTCCGGCATTCCTGCTCCGGGGAATGTCGACATGCGACAAAATGCTTGCTAAAAGCCGGCGGAGTCCATAGGGTACACCACCAGGTAAAAGGTATGGTCCAGCCTGAATGGATGTGCTTTGTATCGCGCATAACACAAGGAGATCCATATGAACCTTGCTAAATTTCCACGGCGGGGCTACCTGCAAGGCCCCACGCCCATCGAGGCGGCTCCTTCGTTTTCCAGGGCTCTTGGCGGAGGCGTCAATATCTATATCAAGCGTGATGACATGCTGCCCGGCGCCGCCGGAGGCAACAAGACCCGGAAGCTTGATTTCTGCATCGCCGACGCGCTTTTGCTGGGCGCCGATACCATAATAACATGCGGTGCGGTCCAGTCGAACCACTGCCGCTTGACGCTTGCCTGGTCCGCCAAGGAAGGGCTGGATTGCCACCTGGTCCTTGAGGAGCGCGTGAAGGGAAGTTATGACCCCGAGGCTTCCGGGAACAACTTCTTGTTCCAGTTGCTCGGCGCCAAAAGCATCACCGTCGTCCAGGGCGGTTCCGACATGATGGCGGCCATGAACGCGGTTGCGGACAAACTGAAAAAGGAAGGCCGCAAACCGTATATTATTCCCGGCGGCGCGTCGAACCCCATAGGAGCGACCGGCTACGTGGCCTGCGCCCAGGAGATCCTGCAACAAACCTTCGAATCCGGCCTGAAGCTCGACGCCGTCGTTCTTCCTAGCGGCAGCGCCGGAACCCATGCCGGTATCCTGGTCGGCATGATCGGGTGCAATGCCGGAATTCCGGTCTACGGGATCAACGTCAGCAGGCCCCGCGAGCTCCAGGAGCCGTTGGTGCACAAACTGGCCGTCGCGACCGCGGAACGGGTCGGCGCGGGAAATATTCCGGAATCCGCCGTGGACTGCAACGGGGATTATGTCGGAGCGGGATACTCGGTTGTCACGGACAGTATGCTTGAGGCCGTCACCCTCCTGGCCAGAACCGAGGGCATCCTGCTCGACCCGGTGTATACGGGCAAAGCGATGGCCGGATTTATCGACATGGTTCGTAAAGGAAAATTTGCCAAAGGCTCCAACCTACTCTTCCTGCATACCGGTGGTTCATCCGTTCTGTATGCTTATATGGAATCGTTCAGGAAATCCTGGACGGCATAGTTGCTTTTTCGCGATTTTTCGCGAACGAGCAAAAAGGGGAACTCCCCCCATTCCCCTTGCGGGGCGTTGCAAAACGCCCCGATCTTTTTACGCCGGAATCTTGTCCTGTGCGGCGCGACGTCCCGGACGTTATTCAGCCGAATCTCATTTTGCGATGGACCCCCGTTACCTTTCAATAAAATGTTGGAAATTTTCTAGAAAAAGTATATACTTTGTCCCATATTCTCGCAACAATCCGACAGGACGGCTATGAAAATTTCGTGGCGAAAGGCATTTACCAAGTCTTACCTGAAATGGGACGACCATTGGTCTGTGCGTATGCCTGAAATTGCAACGCTCGAAGAACTCAAAAGCTTTCTCGATCTTGTCCACGTCCGTTACTGCCTGTTGAAACCATACATGGAAGTCGCCGATTATCCCCCGCTGGACCCGCGGGAACTGTTACCTTCCTTCGATGCGGACTTGTGGGAACATAAAGGTATTCCCGGGTTCAGCATGGTTGTGCTTGAACGCCCCCTCAACTATTTCCAGGAAGTATTCCAATACGACAATTTCCATCCGCTGGGACTGCCCGGGCAGGAAATGACGGACAACGCGCTCATGAACCGCAACCTGCAGGCGATGCAGATGCGTTTGCCGCGCGTTCTGCATGAGCCCTTGCGCCAGAATTTTACCAAAAAGAACATCGCGGACCTTTCCCTTTACCCTTCGCTTCTGCCATATCTTTTGGAAATGGACCGCGCCCAGGTCATGGGCATGTTACCCGATTCAAGCCCCACGCAAGGGTTCTATCTCGCCGGTGTTTACGCCTCCCTGCCTTCGGACCTTGACACGGAAATCAAACGATACGGCCTACGCATCAACAAGTTTGCCGTCGGGGACAATAAGCTGTACGAATCCAACCGCCATTTTGTCTATCAACATCTGATGGAACTATACGGTTTCCCGGTGGCGTCCGAACGGAGGACATCCTCGGCGCTTTTTGCCAGAAGGCTGCACAAGATGGGGGAGCGTTTTCTGATCCGCGTGCTGGGGCAATCCGACCGGACCCTGACGACTCTCTGGAACGACGGCACCAACCGGGCGTATCCAAAGGTCGAAAAAACAGCCCTCGTGGCTCTCGACCCGGACATGGAAGGACTGGATATCCTTAAAAAAGGCGGTTACCTCGTCGACACGGACAGGAACGTCGCCATTATCAGGGTTCGGTATCGGCAGCATGAATTCAACGCTGACAACGTCCGGCAGGAACGCGCGCTTTCCGTGGAATCGCACGAGGTCGTCCATCCCATCACGGGTATCCCCACGACCGAGGTGAACATATTGCGGGACGGCGGCAACATGTTCCTGCGTCTTAACGATATCGTGCGCGGCGAATTTACCGGCCGCATCGTGTATAAACGGAATGAAATTGTTGAAAACACGGACACCGAGGAAAAACGCCTGAAGTTCCTCTACGCCTGGATGTCCAAACACCAGCGCCGCATGATAGGGTATGGTGACGAGTTTTTCGGCAACATCACCAAAATCCTCGACAGGTACCTTCACGCGCCCGAAAATTACGAGATATTCGAATCGTTGCACGATCTGCACTACGAGGTCATCGAAAAGTACAACTATATCCAGCAGGCAAGAAAGGTCCGGCTGCTCGAGGATTTGCGCGACCGCAACAGCAAATCAGGCCGTCTTTCCTATCATGCCATGCTGCTAAGCGTGGTTGGGGAACTGCATGACCTGAAATTCGAAATTGTGAGCTATTTTGACCCGTTGGTGGCGAACATCATCGCCATCGGGGAAAGTATTCTCAACGACCGCTACCTGCTCGTGAACTATATCGAGAAAAAGGACGAAAGTCTTACCGCGCGCGGTATGGAAATAAAAAAGAATTACCGGAAGCTCGTCAGCCTCGTCGACGAGTTCAAGGCGATCCGCAAAACGCGTACCGAGATGTTGTCTCGGTATGCCCAAAGCGACGACTGACGACGAACGTCATTGTGAAAGGAGCCCTCATGACCGATCTGCTCACCACGCCGCTCCATGCCTGGCACGTTGCGCATAACGCGAAAATGTCCCCGTTCGCGGGATGGGATATGCCCATACAGTATACGGGCATCATCGCCGAGCACACGCATACGCGGAAAAAGGCATCCCTTTTCGACATCTGCCATATGGGCGAATTCATTCTCAAAGGCCCGGGCGCCAAGGGCGCTCTCGCCAAAGCCCTGACCCATAACCTGGACACGCTGAAAACGGGACGCTGCCGGTATGGTTTTCTGCTCAACGAAAACGGCGGCATCTGCGACGATTTGATCGTCTATCACATCGACGTCGACCATTACATGATCGTGGTCAACGCCGCCTGCCGCGCGAGCGATTATGCCCTCATCGCGTCACGTCTTCCCGCGGCCCTTTCCCTGGAGGACGTTTCCGACAAGATGGGAAAGATCGACCTTCAGGGTCCGGCATCTCTTGACGCGTTTGAACGCATCCTACCCGGCCCGTGGCGTCGGATGCCCTATTTCGGCATGGTCCGGGCGACGTTCGACGGCGCGCCGCTGCTGGTCAGCCGTACCGGCTATACGGGAGAATTGGGTTTTGAATTGTATATGCCCGTCGCGAAGGCGTTGCCGCTCTGGGAAGCCTGTCTCGCCGATCCGGAGGTGGAAGCCGCCGGTCTCGGCGCGCGGGACACGCTCCGTCTTGAGGTGGGTCTTCCCCTGTACGGACAGGACCTTGATACCGGACATACCCCCGCGGAAGCCGGGTACCAGGGTATGCTCACCTCCACAGCCGATTATGCCGGCAAGGCCCGCGCCGGCGATGTGCGGGAAAAACTTATCGGTCTGGCCTTTGAAAGCCGCCGAAGTGCGCGTCACAACGATGTGGTATTTCTGGACGGCAAAAAGGCGGGAAGAGTCACCAGCGCCTCCTTCGCGCCCTCTCTCGGCTACGCGGTCGCCCTTGCTTATGTCGCGGCGGAGCATGCGTCCGCGGAACGGTTCACGGTTGCGGCGGCAAAAACCGAATTATCGGCGACGCGGGTTGACCTGCCCTTTTACACCCGGGGAAGCGCCAGGATGAAACTCACCTGACACGCGGGAAATCCACCGTATGCATACCTTCTTTTTGCCGGCTGAAGCCTGGCATGAACCCTATCAGGTGACCGGGACCGAAGCCCGGCACCTGGTTTCGGTTCTGCGGATCAAACGCGGCGACACCGTCCGCCTCATCGACGGCCTGGGACGGGAAGGAATTTTTACGGTTTGCGAAACGGGAAAACGCCACGCCTCCCTTACGCCTGAAACCATTGTCATCCATAAGCGCCCGCCCGGCATAACCTTGGCCATCGGGTACGGCCGGGGGTTGCGACGGGGCTGGCTCCTTGAAAAAGCCGTGGAACTGGAAGCCGCCGGCGTCTGGTTCTGGCAGGCGGACCGCAGCCAGGGAAACGTTCCGGAAGAGAGCAAGGAAACCTGGCTTTCACAAATGCTGGCCGGCGCCAAACAAACCGGCAACCCTTGGCTTCCCGGGCTTGCGACCTTGCCGGGCGGCGTGGACGAGCTTATAATGAAGCGTGACGGCTTTGACAAACGGTTTGTCCTTTGGGAAGGCGCTGCCCAGGGCGCCATTCTGTCTCTGGAGGACCTGACGCCGGCAGCGAATGTCCTTTTCGCCCTTGGCCCGGAAGGCGGTTTTTCAGAGCGGGAAATAACGCGCCTCACACAAGCTGATTTTACGCCCGTAAGCCTGGGGAACCGCATCCTGCGCTGGGAAACCGCCGCCATGCTGTGCCTCGGTCTCGCTTGGTGGGCGCGGCAACAGGAAACCATGCCATGAGTATTC
>JAJBSY010000099.1 GCA_020861205.1 Deltaproteobacteria bacterium
CCCCAAACCCCCCCGTCAAAAAAAAATACCACCCCCCCCCGGTCACGGGGAATTTGGTTCCGGTGTTCACGGCGGCGGTCAGCGTGCATCCGCTCGCGGGCTATCAGTACAGAGACTCATAAATGGCTTTTACCGCCGCGGCGTCCAGGGGCACATAGTTGTTGGCGGTCAGGCGGCCCTGCTTGGTCATCACGTTGTCGGTGAAGCTGACGATATCGTCTTTGGTCACGCCGTATTCATGCAGCGGCTTGCGCTTGAGGATGGCGGTGAGCAGTTTTTCCAGCTCCTGGTAAACCACGTCTTCCTTGCAGCCCAGGATATCGCAGATGATCTTGTTGACTTCCTTGATCTTTCCGTTGGGGTTGCCCTTCTGGTAGGCCTTGCAAACGCCAACGAACAGCGCATAGTTGGCTTCGCCGTGCGGCACATGGTAGGCAGCGCCAAGCGGGTAGCTCATGGCATGGACCGCGCCGACGCCGGCGTTGCCGAAAGCGATGCCAGCGTAGTTGGAGGCGATGAGGAATTCTTTGAGCAGAGGCTTCCTGGCTTCTTCGCCTTCGGCGGCGATCTTCTTGTAGCCCTTGAGGATGAGGTTGATGGCTTCGCGCGCGAAAAGTTCCGTGTACGGAGAAGATTTCGGGGAAAGGTAGGATTCGTACGCGTGAATCAGGGCGTCCACGGAAGAGGTGGCGAAGAACTTGAAGGGCAGGCCGTTCAGCAGTTCCGGAATCATCACGGCCGCGTCGGCGTACAGTTCGTCGGTGGCGAGCCCCATTTTGGTATGGCGGCTCTTCAGTTCCAGGATGGAGATGTTGGTCACTTCGGAACCGGTGCCGCAGGTGGTGGGCACGAGAATGAGTTCCTTGTTCTTGACGATCTCCAGCTTGCGGTCATAGAGGTCCAGGATGGGGGAGACGTTCTTGAGCGCGTACAGCTTGGAAATGTCGATGATCGTGCCGCCGCCGATGGCGATGATGCGCTTGAAGTCGCCGCCCTTCATGTCGGCGTAGATCTTTTCGGCCATTTCGTCGGAGGGTTCGCCCGTGCCGTACTTTTCCTGGTACAGAACGGTGGCCTTCAGGTTCATGCTGCCGAAAAACGGCTGGTAGATGTATTCGTTGGTGATGATGAGGTCTTTTTCGTTGATCTGCAGGGTGTCGGCGAATTCCTTGCAGGTCGCGTAATAATCGAGGACCGGTTTGATGGAGAGCAATCTCATGGCAGTCTTCCTTATTGATTGTTACCCGCGCGTAGCGGGGAAAGTCCCTGAAAGGGCTCGGCTTCCCGGATTTTTCCGGGAAGCCGAGAAGCGCCCTGTTTGTACCGATCAGCTCCAGATTTCGGCATCGGAAGGAATTTTGTTGTCCTTCATAAAGTATGCGATGCGGGAGATGTTGATCAGGTGGTAGTAGGTCAGGTTTTCGGAAATGGAGTTGTTGCCCCAGGATCCGCAACCCAGGGTGTTGGTCGGGTTCAAACCGTTATTGAAGCTGCCGCCGGCGGTGGAAGCGCAAGACTGGTTGACCACGACGCGGGAAACTTCGATGTGGGTTCCGGCGTATTCGATATTCTTGTCATTGGTGGAGTGCAGGGCGACGCTGTGGCCCAGGCCGATCTTGTACAGGTTGGCGCGGGCGATTTCCACGGCGTCTTCCCACTTGTCGTACCGGTAGGCGGCCAGAACCGGGAACATCTTTTCCCAGCCGAGGACGTCTTTGACGTCCGACGCTTCCACTATCAGAACCTTGGTGCCGGCCGGAACCTTGAGCCCGACGGCCTCCGCCACCTGCTCGGCGTTTTTGCCCACCAGGTCGCGGCTCATGTGCCCGCCGGGGAAGATCACGTCGCGCAGCTTATCGCGGTCGGCGTTGGAAACGATATAGGCACCGTTGGCTTCAAAGGCTTTCATGGCCTTGTCGTACTCTTCGCGCGGGAGGATGACCGTTTGTTCGGCGGCGCAGATGATGCCGTTGTCGAAGGAACGGCCCGCGATGACCTTCGGCGCCACGTCATTGTAATCCATGCCGCGGTCGACGATGCACTGCACGTTGCCCGCGCCCACGCCAAGCGCCGGCTTGCCGGAGGAGTAGACGGAGCGGACCATGTCCATGCCGCCGGTAGCGATGACGACGTCCACGACCTTTGTCAGCATCTGGGTAAGCTCCAGCGCCGCGATTTCAAGAACCTGTATGACATTGTCCGGCGCGCCGAGCTTTTTCAACTCCGCGTTCATCATATCCACCGTCTTCATGCAGCACTTCATGGCCTTGGGATGGACAGCGAAAATGATGGGGTTGCGGCCCTTGATGGCGAACATGGCGTTGGACATGCAGGTCACGATGGGGTTGGTCATCGGCGTGATGGCACCGACGACGCCCACGGGGCTGCCGACCTTGATGATGCCGGTCCCTTTTTCGCGCTCGATGATGCCCACGGACTTCTTGTCACGCAGGGACCACCAGATGATTTTAGCTTTGTTCTTGTTTTTGGCGATCTTGTCCGGCACGTTGCCGAGCTTGGTTTCCTCCACCGCGTCCTTGGCGAGTTCTTCACCGTTATCATACACAGCCTTGGCACACGCTTTGACGAGCTTGTCCACCTGCTCCTGCGTATACGGCTTCAACGCTTCGAGAGCCTTGCGGGCCTTGGCGAGCTTGTCATCAAGATGTGCCTGGTATTCAGCAATTTTAGCCGCTTTCTCTTCCGGAGTGAGCTCCCGTTTCTGACTCATGGATTCCTCCCTGTGCGAACAGGTCGTATTGTAAGGTTAAAAACACTTTTAAAGGCTTGGGCTATGGCGCCCCACGAGTGGCCCCCATGGTAGCCAACTCGTGAAAAAAAGTACACCCAAAAAATAAAACGAAAGTTCTTTCGCGCACTTTACCGCGCGGGATTCTCAACGAAATCAACTTTTTCCCCGTATCTCTTTTTTTTATTTTTACTGGCTGGAAAAAAGGTTTTAAAAAAACATGCGCTATTGCAGCGAGATGGAAAGGCAGCCGACAGGTCCGGATTCTCGAGGCATCACCCCCGCCAGGATGTTAAAAATAGTAATTAATTTCATGATATTACAGATTATTCAAGGGGATGGCGAAGGTTCGAAAAATCGCATTGCCGACCACGCCCGCATGGACGCGGCCCATTGGCTAAACAGCGGGGAAAGCGATCCGCCGGAAGCGAGCCGGAAGGCGAAGAGCGAGACAGAGCGAAGAACAGCCTCTACGCGTTCTTTTCTTTTCGTAGGGCCAATCCCAGTTTCCTTGCTTTGCGGACCACGCTGGATTGATCGATCCCCAGGGCCTCGGCCACGCGGCGGGTGGTCTTGTGCCGGGCCAGGGCGTCGCGCAAAACGGCGGACTCCACCTCGTCGAGGATATCCTTGAGCGTCTTGCCGGAAAGGGCCAGCGGCGCGGCGCCGGAACTCTCCACGTTCCGCAGGAAGGGAGGAAGATCCTCCACTCCGATCACCTCGCCGGGGGAGGTGACCACCAGCCGTTCCATGATGTTTTCCAGCTCCCGGACGTTGCCGGGCCAGGAGTAATCGAGCAGCCGGGGCATAAGCGCCGGGTCCAGTTCCTTGGAACGGTGATGCCGCTTGCAGAACTTCTGCAGGAAGGCCTGGACCATGAAAAGGATGTCTTCCTTGCGCTCCCGCAACGGCGGAACCTGGATGGGCACAACGTTGAGCCGGTAATAGAGATCTTCGCGGAACAGCTTGCGCCGCACCATTTCGGCCAGGTTGTGGTTCGTGGCCGCGATCAGGCGCACGTCGATGTAGCGCGGTATGTTGTCGCCGATGCGCCGGGTCTGCCTGTCCTGGATGACCCGGAGAAGTTTCACCTGCAGGGTGGCGGGCAGATCCCCGATTTCGTCCAGAAGGAGCGTGCCGCCGTCGGCGGCTTCGAAGAGCCCGAGCTTGCCCTCCTTGTTGGCCCCGGTAAAGGCGCCGCGCACATACCCGAAAAGCTCGGACTCGAGGAGCTGTTCCGGGATGGCGGCGCAGTTGATGCGGACGAAGGGCTTGTCCTTGCGCGGAGAATTGCTGTGAATGAACTCCGCCACGACTTCCTTGCCCACTCCCGATTCTCCCTGGATGAGCACGGTTGAGTCCACCGAACTCAGGCGGAGGGAAAGATCGAAAACCGCCTCCATGGCCGCGGAATGTACGATGATATCGTCCCCGCGCAGGGTCTTGCGTTTGAGCTGCCGCAGTTCGTCCTCATAGCGCGTTTTAAGGCTGCCCACGGCGTTGAGCTCGTCCCGCAAGCGGTTGAGCTCCGTCAGGTCGCGGACCGTGGTGACCACGCGCACGATGTTGCCGTCCGCGTCCCTGAGCGGGTTGCCGCTGACCATCACCGTGGCCCCGTTGCGGATTTTCTGGATGAGCGTCGCGGGTTCGCCGGTTTCCAAAACCCTGATGCTGGTGGATTGATCGAACACCTTGTTCTTCACCAGCTCGTACATGCTGTGCCCGACCACCTCCTCGCGGCGGAGGCCGGTGATGCGCTCGTAACTCTTGTTGACCCGCACGGTCACGCCTTTGCTGTCCGTTACATAGATGCCGTCGAAGGCGGACTCGATGATGCCCTCGAGCTCCTCGGTGAGCAATTTCACGGACATGAGTTCGCTGGATATCTGCTCCAGTTCGGATATTTCATGCAGGCTCGCCAAGGCCCCCACGACCTCGCCGCGCACCAGCAAGGGCGACCGGTTGACCAGGAAGGAGCGGCCCCGGTAGGAGAACTTCTGCCATTTGTCGCTCTGGCCGCTCTCCACCACTTGCATAAGCCGGGTGCCTTCGATAACCTCCTTGAGCGGTTTGCCGATCACCTCGTCTTTCGGCGACCGCAACAGTTCGGCCATGGCTTCGTTGCACAGCCGTACGCTCCCCTGCCTGTCCACACCGATGACGGGATTGGAGATGGCGGCGAGCACGGACTCGATGACGGGCGATCCCATCTCGAACTGATCGATTTCTACGGACATGGGCCCTCGCTTGATGCAAAAAAGCATCAGGAAATCAGTTTTGGGCGTGGCTTCACTGGCCGCGAAAACCCTCGACATCCCTGAAAACGGCGCGGCGGCGCGGTCAAAACAATGTTGATGCGCATCCGCATCTTCTCAAATTTATAAAACTATTTTAATTTGTTATATTTTTTAGAGCACAGTGATGCACACATACATCAATCCGGCTGTTTTGTATACCCGCTCCCAGCCCGCCCACGGCCCGGATCAAAAATAATTAGTCCGTCTTCCCGGCTGTTTTCCGCTCCCTGAGCATCATTTTGCCGCCGCGTCCCGGAAAAGGGGCCGCTCTGGCACCACCATTGCGAAGCCTTCTAAGCCGGAAATCCGGCC
>JAJBSY010000031.1 GCA_020861205.1 Deltaproteobacteria bacterium
CCTGGAGGAAGCGGATGAAAGTAATCCCCGGGCCAGGCTGGCCGTGGACCACTGCGCCCACGAGGTCAAGAAGTATATCGGCGCGTACTGCGCGGTGATGAACGGCGTGGACGGCATCGTGTTCACCGGCGGCATCGGGGAAAACGCGATCAAGGTCCGCTCGCGCATTTGCGCCGACATGGAGTACCTCGGCATATTCATCGACCCCGCCCGCAACATGGTGCAGCGGGAGGAAGCCACCATTTCGCCCGCCGGGGCCAAGGTCCGCGTCTTCGTCATACCCACCAATGAGGAAATCATCGTGGCGCGTGAAACCCTCAAATGCCTCGGGTAACGCCCTTCCATGCAAAATCGGAAACGCCCGCTTGACGCGGGCGTTTCCTGCTTGCGGCCGCCGGTTCGGCGGTCTTATTGCTGCGCTATGACGTCCAGGATGACCATCGGCACGGTTCCCGTATTCTTCATCCCGTGGGATTCCCCCTTGCGGGCGATGGTGGTGTCTCCGGCCTTGACCGGAATCTCCTTGCCGTCCCCGCCGATGAACACGCCGTTGCCGGAAATGACGATGTAGGCGTCTTCGTTGTCCGTATGCCCGTGGACGCCGATGCTGGCGCCCGGCGGGAGGGTCAGCCAGGCGATTTCCTTGATGGCCTGGTCGGCCAGGGCCTTGTCGCGCGGGAAAACATATTCGCAGTGCACTATTCCTTCGCCGGTCTTGCCCAGTTTTTCGCGGTCCTTCACCACATAATCCGATTTGACATATACCTGTGGAAAATCGCCGCCCGCGAGAGCTGGAGCGGCGAAGGCCAGACAACACGCGGCGGCGATAACGGCTACGAGCAGGGAACGCATAAACAGCCTCCTTGAATATTGGGTGTTGCGGATCCACGCGATGGAGAAAAGAACGGCCTTTTCCCTATTGGAACAGTACAGGATCGGCCCGGCCCCCGCAAGAAAAGAAGGATAGCGCCGCATTGTGCTTGATACGCCGTCAGACTCGTCCCGCGCGCCCACCCATGCCTTGCTACGCGCGGAACCCGCTTCCTTGTCTGACGGCTCATCGGCGCTACCGGATTTTTGGGAAAAGAGGCACCCTCGCACAACCCGGATGCAAAAACCGCCCCGGCCGCGATTGGGCCGGCCTAGTCCTCCCGGGTTTCGAGCAGTTCCGTAAGTTCCAGCAAGGCCTGCCAGGCAGCCTGTTCGCGTACCGCCGACCTGTCCCCTTCGAAATGGCGGAGCATCGCGGCGACGACGATCGAGCGGCCGTCCAGAGTGACCCGCAACGTGTCGGGGTGTTTTTGCCGCAAGGCTTCCAGGTCGATGCGGCAAACGCCCGCCCGTTCCTCGACGGCCGCGGCCATCCAGACGGTTCCCACCGGCTTGTCCGGCGTACCGCCTCCGGGACCGGCCACGCCGGAGACCGCCACCGCGGCCTGGACACGGCAAACGCACAAGGCCCCCGCGGCCATATGCTGCACCACCTCGCCGCTGACGGCGCCGTGTTCTTCCAGAACGGCCGCCGGAACGCCGAGCACGCTTCCCTTGACGTCGTTGGCGTAGGCGATGATTCCCCCGGCAAACCACTCCGAGCTGCCGGCAAAGGACGTGCATATCGAGCCGATCATGCCGCCGGTGCAGGATTCCGCCGTTGCCATGCGGTACCCGGCACGGGTAAGCAAATGCGATAATCTGCCGATACGTTCTTTATGCGCATAGTCCATACCCGGGTTCTCCCTTCATGCCGCTTCGCCCCCGCGCCTCGGGTCCGTGAAATAGGCGGGTGGCGCCAACGGCCGGATTGTGATAGTTTTTTTTACAGTCTGCATCAAGGAGTACCGCATGATCCGCAAGGCGTTCCTTTCCGTAACCCTTGTTCTTGTTTTCGCCGCCGCGAACCTTTCCGGGTTTCTTCCCGGCGAGGCTCTCGCGGCTTCCCGGCCCACCAGGGGGGTCTTCGGTTTCGGCCGGGCATTTACCCCCTTTTCTTTTGAAGATCCCGGGGGAAAGGAAACCGGCTTCGAAGTCGAACTCGTCAAGGCCCTATTCGACAGTTCCGTAACCCTGGTGACGCGTCCCGTGCAATGGGACATCATCCCGGTGGAACTCGCGTCCGGCGTCATAACCATAACATCGGGGATGGTCAAAACGGAAGAACGGGCCAAGAGCTTCGCCTTTTCCGAGATGGCCACCTTCCCTTTGCAAGTACGGCTATTCACCAAAACTTACAACCGGTATCCCAACGCCACGTTCCTGCGCGGGCAGCGCGTTTCCGTGGAACAGGGTTCGTACCAGCACAGGCTGTTGCAGAACTTCGGCGGCATCAATATCAAGACCTTTCCGGACAAGGTCTCGCCCATAAAGGCCCTGTTCAACGACGAAGTCGAAGCTTACTGCGGCCCCGTGCAGAACGCCTATTACTACATGGGCAAGCTGGGATACTCCGGCATCACCACGCTGGGCACGCCCCTCGGCATCACGGAGTTGCGCATAGCGGTCAATCGTGATAGGGGCGACGTTTTGCGCATGGTCAACCAGGGTATGCGGACGATCGTGGAAAACGGGGAATACGACCGCATCTACCGCAAGTGGTTTGTGCGGGAGCTCACCGGCGACGAGAGCCTGAAACTGCTCAACGCCGCCAAGGAAGCCACCCTTTCCGCGTATACGCCCTACACCCGCCGGACGCGCGGCGCGGCCGTCCTGAGCGCCACCGGCCAGGTGTACAAGGGCAGCGCCGTGGAAAACAGCGACAAGGCCCTGACCGTCTCCGCCATGACGGCGGCCCTGGCCGCCGCCGTGGGAGCGGGCGACATCGAAATTCTCGGCGCCATCTGCGTTGACGCCGACGGCAGGCCCGTGGACGTTACCCCGGACGAGCGACGCCGGCTCATCGAGTTCGGCCGGGGCATCCTCGTGCTCACGTACGACGGGGAAGGCCTGCTCAGCGGCAAAATGGCGGGCGAGGGCCGGCCCCCCGCCGCCGCCCCCGGCCCCCGGTAGGCTATCCGGCCGTATGGCTTCCGCGCACGCATCTCCCACACCGGTCATCGTCATCGCCGGACCGACGGGCACGGGTAAAAGCGCCCTGGCCCTCGCCGTCGCGCGGGCGCTTGACGGCGTCATCATCAATGCGGATTCCCGCCAGGTATACGCCGATTTTCCCATCGTCACGGCCCAGCCGTCGGTACGGGATTTCGTCCTGGCGACCCACAAGCTCTACGCCTTTCTTCCCATACGGAAAAAACTGAGCGCCGGGGCGTATGCCCTGCTGGCAAAGGGCGAAATAGCGGCCGCCCGCAAAAACGGCCGCCTGCCGATTCTTGTGGGCGGCACGGGGCTTTATTTGCGGTCGCTCCTTTCCGGCATCGCGCCCATCCCCCCCGTTGATCCCGCCATCTCCCGCCGTTGGCAGGAGGAATGCGACAGGCGCGGGCCGAACGCGTTGCACGCCCTGCTTGAGGAACGCGACCCGGAAACCGCGTCCCGGCTTCACCCCAACGACAGCCAGCGCATCACCCGCGCGCTGGAGGTTCTGGAAAGCACCGGGCGGCCCCTGGGGTACTGGCATTCCCTGCCTGTGCCGCCGTCCATGTACCATGCGCTCTCGTTTTGCATGGACCTTGGCCTGGACGCCATAACCCCACGGCTGGAAGGACGCATCGACGCCATGCTGGCCCAGGGCGCCGTCGAGGAAGCCCGGAAAGCGTACGACCGCTGCCCGGATCCCGACGCCCCGGGCTGGTCCGGGATAGGCTGCGCGGAACTGTTCAAGTACATCACCGGGCAGACGGACCTGGACACTTGCAAGGCCGTCTGGCTGCAAAACACCCGCGCCTACGCCAAACGCCAGATAACCTGGTTCAAGCGAGAAACGGCGATGATCCGCTGCAAACCCGATGAAGCCGACCTCGTGCTGCGCCTTGCGGCCGAAACCTTCGGCGAATGCGCCAAGCCCGCTTGACGCTTGAAGCCAGGCGCCGGAGACGGACAAGCCGCCGCTTTCCGAAAAGCCTGTAAAACTCTCTTTCCCTGAAAACGCCGCCACGGCGGGCGCGGATGCCGCGTCACCGCTTTCGCACCATCAGCGCCGCGAAGGCCGCGCTTCCCCACAGCCCGAGGTCGCCGTTCCGCACGTGCATGACCGGGATCGCTCCCAGGCTCCTGCCCATGGGATTCCTTTCCCTGAGTTCCGCGACAAAGGCCGGATGGGTAAGGACCCCCGGCAGGTTGGCGGCCAGCCCGCCGGTTATGAAGACCCCCCCCAGCGGAAGCGTGTTGAGAATGTAGTGCATCACGGCCCGGCCGTAGAGCGTGGCGATGTATTCCATGACTCGCGGCCGCGATGCCGCCAGGGGCGCGACTTCGTGGGGATGGACCGTTTCTCCGGTGCAGAGGGCGTAGATATGGGCGAGCGCGGCCCCGGCCACCGCCATGTCGCCGTCTATCCGGTCCGTACCGTAAGCCTGGACAAAATGCCCGTAGATACCCGTTTCGTCGCGGCTGAACGGAAAGAGGGTATGCCCCGCTTCCGAACCGACCACCACCGGGGGCTCTCCCGGCAGAATGAGGCAATGGCCCAGCCCCGTTCCGGCCCCGATGACCGCGCGGGGGAACCGGGGCCTGCTTTGCCCCGCCAGCACCGTCACGGCGTCGGTGATATGCGGCAAAAGCGCGCAGGCGAAGCCGTTCGCGACAAAATCGTTGATGAACCGCACGGGCGCTCCCTCAAGCGCCTCCACGACAGGCTTCGCCTCAAGGGGCCAACGGATATTGGGGCAGTAGCAAATTTCGCCTTCGGGCGGCTCCGCTTCAATATCCGCCACGGCCGCCGGGCCGGGTATGCCGAAAACGGCCGCGTGGACGCGAACCGGGTCGCGCGAGGCCGGCAGGAAAAAGCCCCCGTCGTCGCCGGAGGACTCGGCCAGCAAGCGCATCATCGCGGCGGTGTCCGTACTGGCATGGGTGCTGAAGCGCACCCGGCGCGCGAGCCGCAACGTGGTCAAGGGCGCGTCCGTGTCCAGATGAAACAGCGCGAACCGGCTGTGCGTGCCGCCGATGTCCGCCGCGAGAATGGTCTTCGTGGAGGTGTCAGGCATGGCGTTTCCTTGTGGAAAAAATTCCATGCGAACCATACCATAAAGAAACCCGCCGCAAAAGACGCCGCGGGTATAAGCGGTTCCGGGATGCCCGCCCCTGCGACGGATGAAAGAACGGTATGCTTTCCCCGGCGGGCGGACCTCGGGCAACGCCCGTCAGTCGTCCCCGGTGTCGTCCGCCGCAATATACGGATGGCCGAACTTCTCGAGC
>JAJBSY010000210.1 GCA_020861205.1 Deltaproteobacteria bacterium
CGCCACGATCCTCATCGTGCGGGCCTGCAACGACGTGCTCACGACCTGCTTCTGCACCTGGGTCGGGGGGGATCCGGCCAACACGGCCAACGGCGACATCCTGGCAACGGAAATGGCGGACGGCTGGCTGTTGCAGCCGGTCACCGACCGGGCGGAAAGGGTCATGGGGTCCGCACTCCTGAAGCAGGCCCCGGAAGGCGCGGAAGCGAAAGCCGGAGAGTTGCACGAAGCGGCGCGCACCGCCATCGGCGAGGCGCCGGACCTCAGCGGCATCGACCGCAAGCTGTTCGAGCTGTTCACGAACGACGCGTTCTGGCACGCGGAATCCGCATCCTGCCTGGCCTGTGGCGCCTGTACCTATCTGTGCCCCACCTGTCACTGTTTTTCCATTACGGACGAAACGGCCGGGCGGAGCGGGGTGCGTATGCGCTCCTGGGATACCTGCATGGCCTCGCTCTATACCCTGGAAGCCAGCGGGCACAACCCTCGGGGCCAAAAGGCCGCCCGGCTTAAAAACCGCGTGGGGCACAAGTTCGCTTATTTCATTCGGAACAACGACGGGCGGATCTCCTGCTGCGGCTGCGGCCGGTGCATCCGGAGCTGCCCTTCCAGCGTGGATATTCGCCAGATAGTCAAAGACGCCCTGGCCCATACAGAACAAGCCAAGGAGAAAGCCAATGGCTGACGCAACGATTCCGGTATTCTCCCCGGAGGCGAATCCTTACATGCCCTATCTCGCCACGCTCAAGGAAGTCGTGCGCGAAACGCACAATATCATGACCTTCCGCGTGGTTTTCGACGATGCGGAAGCCATGAAGAACTTCCATCACGAGCCCGGCCAGGTCGGGCAGTTGTCCCTGTTCGGCGCCGGAGAAGCGACCTTCGTCATCAACTCGCCGCCGACCCGCAAGGAGTACCTGCAGTTCAGCGTCATGCGGGCCGGTGAAGTGACCGCCGCGCTGCACAAACTGAAAGCGGGCGACAAGGTGGGGGTGCGCGCTCCGCTCGGCAACCATTTCCCGTACAACGACATGAAGGGCAAGGATATCGTCTTTGTGGGCGGCGGTATCGGCATGGCCCCGCTCAGGACCCTTTTGCTGTACATGTTCGACAACCGCGATGATTACGGCAAGATCACGTTGCTCTACGGCGCCAAGTCGCCGCAGGACATGGCCTTTGCGTACGAAATCGACGAATGGCGCAGTCAGAAAGATACCGAGGTGGTGCTGACCATCGACCGCGAAGCCGAGGGCTGGACGGAAAAGGTGGGCCTCATCCCCAACGTGCTTCTGGAAATGGCTCCCAAGACCGAGAACACGGTCGCCATTACCTGCGGCCCGCCCATCATGATCAAGTTTACCCTGCAGGCGCTGGACAAACTCGGCTTCAAGCCCGAGCAGATCCTGACCACGTTGGAACGCCGCATGAAGTGCGGCATAGGCATTTGCGGCCGTTGCAATATAGGCGACAAATACGTTTGCGTGGACGGCCCGGTTTTCACGTACGCGGAACTGCAGGGCATGGTGAACGAGCTGTAGTTCCTCTTGGATTTGAGCCAAAACGGTCCACCCGGGAATCTGCCAAGTTCCCGGGTGGACCGTTTTTGACGAAGTGTGACGCGGCAGCTTTGGAGCCGCCCGCGTTCCAACCGGATCATGCGAATAAAAATAATTCTTGACTTGCTGGGAACGGCGCGTATGGTTCCTCCATAATTAATCGGGTTCCGTATCTTTTCAAAAATGACTTTGCGTGTGCTTAGCTCCGTTTTTTGTAATGTACTATCCCAAAAATCATGGAGTTACTCACATGACCACTTCTATGTACGTGGGCAATCTGCCCTTTACCTCCGATTCTTCCAGCCTGCAGGACCTTTTCTCTCCCTTTGGCGAAGTTCTTTCCGCCAGGGTGATGTCCGACCGTGAAACCGGCCGTTCGCGCGGCTTTGGTTTTGTGGAAATGGCGTCTGTCGACGCCAAAGCCGCCATGGCCTCTTTGAACGGTCAGGATCACGGCGGCCGCCAGCTTCGGGTGAACGAAGCGGAAAAGCGTCCGCAGCGCTTCTAGTCCGCACGAAATTAGTAGAAAAGGCCCGGACTTGTTCCGGGCTTTTTCTATGCTTGCGTTCTTTTTCCATCCCGTCGCGCGTGGGTCCTGCTTGCCGCATACCCCGTGATCCTAAAGTTACTCCCTGTCTTGCCGATAGGTTGGATACGGAGAACATATGGTACCTACATTTAGCATCAATACGGGCGGATCGCGGATGGAAGCCGTCGGCGCTTCCTTCGCCTACGATCTTACCCGGCGCATATCCCGTACCGAAGGGCTTGACGGCGTTCAGGACTCGCAGGATCCTTCCGCCGTTCCGGCTGACGACGGGCAGGCGGAAAAGGCAAACCAGCTGCAAAAGCTGGAAAGCGCTCTTTCCGGCACCGTCGCCTATATGGCGAACACGCACGGAGAGAAAGCCGCCAGCGTCATGGTCGCCTTGGTCTACAAACGCCTGGGCGAGGGGGAGATAAACGAGCTGACCTTGGGCAACGCCTTTCTGGACGTGACCCGGTTCATTGACAGAAATTTCGGCACCGGGGCGGGCGACGCCTTCATGGCGCACCTGAACGGCAGCCTGAATGACAGCATGAACGACTTTTTCGACAACGGCCTGAACGAATCCTTCATGGTCGCGCCCGCTTCCCTGGACGGCGGCGGTGGCGTTGATGCCGCGGGAATGCTGGAGCAACTGGCCAAGGAGTACACGGAAGCCATCAAGGAAATGCTGGAGGAAGCGCGCGCGAAACCCGATGCGGGCGCTGCCGCGCCCTATACCGACCCCGCCCGAAATGAACCGCTGGTCGGCGTTCTGAAGGATGTAGTGGTTTGAGGCCTGTACCCTTATCCAACAAAAAAGGCTTGCGTATGCGCAAGCCTTTTTTGTTGCGGACGGGCAAGACCTATGGCGAGGGAATGATCTTGTTGAGCATCAGCACCTGGCCCGCGAAGCCTGTGAGCAGAAAAAGACAGGCCAGGACGATGCTGATTTTGTTCCGCATGGGGTGCGCGCTCCGGGCGACGAGCAGCCAGATGAGGCAGGCCAGGATGGGCAGAACGGCACTCGACAGATCGAGCAACAGGGAGGGCTCGCGGGAGAGTTCCGGCAGCATGAGGCCTCGGGCCTCATGAAAGACATACCCGCCCGCGCACACGGCCAGCAGGGTGAAGACGGCGGCCCACTTGGCGCAGTAGGGAAGGGCGAAGGCATAGTAATCCCGGCCGTAATCCTGCTTCTCGCGCATAAGCAGCAGCCAGAGGCAGGCGAAAGCGGCGGCGAAGGCGAACCCGAGAGGGACGCTTTCGATGAGCAGGGGGCGGAAAAAGGAATCCGCCGGAATAGCGAGGAAGAGCGTCAGTTGCGCGGTCCAGGGCAGCGAAAGGTCGAATTCCGGCGGCGAGTGCAGAAGCCGGCGGGCGAGGCCGGTGCAGCAGAAGAGGGAAAAGGCCGCCCAGGCTCCCGCGGCGAGCCCGAGGGTCAGATGATCCTTTCCGGCCGGTCCTTTTTCGGGCCTTGTTTTGACGTATACCGCCAGAAGGAGCAGCGCGATACCGATGGAACCGCCCGCGAGGGCCAAAGGCGGCAAATAGGGTTCCGCAAGCAGGGCGGGTTCGTCGGCGGCGAACCAGGCAATGGCGCAACCGGTGAAAACCGCGGCCGCAATGCCCGCGGTCAGCGACATCTGGGCTATCTGCCGCGCGGTTCTCGCGTAAAAGGCCCGTTTGGTCCTCATGGCGAGGAACTCGCTCGCGATGGCGATAAACGGGCCGAAACATCCGGCGACGATAAGGGAGACGACAACGGCCGTCACGCCGCAGATAACCAGGGCCTCCGCCGGAGGCGGTGCCGGGAGCGTCAGTAAATCCGTAAAAGCGTCCACCATGAAAGACTCCTTGCGTACCGCGCGGCCGTACAAACGGATGCGCGGGTCCCCTGGTTTTGCCCGAAAAGCGGCGGGGGCGCAAGATGTGCCGCGCGATATCGCAGGAAGGACTTGAAAAAAGTGCGCCCCTCCCCTACAGTCATCCGAAATGCGCGTTTCCAGGAGGTTCCATGCTCGGGCGGTTCTCTTTGCTTGTTTTGATCCTGGGGATTTCCGGCTGCGGATGCGCTTCCGTTTCCGAGGATCGCATCGCCCTGCTGGAATCGGCGGTAATGGATCTGCAAACGCAGGAAATGCGCCTGGCCTCCCTGGAGGAAACCGTTGCCGCCCTGGTTGCCCGTACCGAGGTCCCGGCCGGCCGGCCGGGTCCGGGGACGAACGACGGCCGGACACCCCCCGGTTCTCCCCAAGCCTCGTCATCCTCCGTAACGGATCCGCCAACAAGCACGGGATCCGCCGGCGGCCGCCCCGTTCAGGCGACGCCGTCCGTTTCCGTCCCCGACACGCAACCGGGGCAACCGTCGCCGCCCTTGCCGGGGCCGGTAAAAAAAATTAATAACGCGCAGGCGAGCCGGGAGTATCAGGCCGCGTTGTCGACCTTGGAAGCCGGAAGGCCCCAGGCGGCCCTGACGCGTTTCCAGGACTTCCTCGCGCGGTACCCCGGCCACTCCCTAGCGCCCAACGCGGGCTATTGGCTGGGCGAATGTTATTACAGCATGAAGCGGTATGACGCGGCGGTCATCGCCTTCAAGGATGTTGTGGCGCAATTCCCGCACCATGAAAAAGCGGCCGCCGCCCTGCTCAAGGCGGGGTACAGCTACGCCCTGTTGGGGGATGTTCCCAACGCGCGTTTCTACCTCGAGGCTTTGATCAAGGATTTCCCTTCCTCACAACCGGCTTCCCTGGCCCGGGCCAGATTGGCTTCCCTCTAAGCCATGACATCCGGAAATACCCGCGCCTATTCCCTGGCCGGCCGCGACGACGCGGCGAGGCAGGAATTCTGGGCCTGCCTCGCGCTGCGGGAGAGCCCGAATATCGGTATGCGCAGGATCGCCGCGCTGCTTTCACATTTCGGGTCCGCCTATGACGCGGTCCGGTCGGTGAATTCCTGGCGGGATGCCGGGGTCCCGGAACACTGCGCCGTTTCTTTTAAAAAGGAAACATGGCGGCAAAAGGCCGGGTTGGAGTGGGCCGCCGCCAAGGGGTCTCCTTGCGGCATCGTGCTGTGGGGCGACGCGGAGTACCCGTCCTGGCTGCGTTCCATCCCGGATCCGCCCCCCTTTCTGTATTTTATCGGCGAGATCTCTTTACTCCAAACCCTGGCCGTGGCGGTTGTCGGTATGCGTTCATGCAGCGAGGAAGGGCTCAAAGC
>JAJBSY010000333.1 GCA_020861205.1 Deltaproteobacteria bacterium
CGCCGGTCGGGTTCCCCGGCGAAATAAGGGCGAGCATCCTGGTTCGCGGCGTAATGAGGCGTTCGATTGCATCGATATCCGGCTGGAACCCGTTCTCCAGCTTCAAGGAGTATGGGACCGGTTCGATGAAGTGGGACATGGGCACGACGCTGTAGTTCTGGAAAACGGGATTGGGGGTCAATACCTGGTCCCCGGGATTGAGCAGCGCGGAGATGGCCGCGTAAATCCCCTCGCTCGCGCCGGTGGTTATCACCACTTCGGTTGCGGGGTCATAGCGGAGATTGTATTCCCGTTCGTACCGTTCGCAGACCGCTTCGCGCAGTTCCATGACGCCGGCTGTGGGGCCGTAATGAACCTTGCCCTCGTCCAAAGCCTTTTTGGTGGCTTCCTTGATAACTTTCGGCGTGTCAAAGTCTGTTCGGCCGATCTCCATATGGACGATCTTGCGGCCTTGTTTCTCCAGTTCCACGGCGGCGTCGAGCATTTTCCTGATTTCCGAATACGGCATACGGTCGATAATAATGGAGCTCATTATACAATCCCCTGTTTACTGCCGGCGACGCGCGGGCGCGCCTCACGCCGTCGGGCGTCTTGGTGGTTTTAAACCCAACGTCAGGCTTGCCGTTCCATCGGCATAGCTCCGGCCCTGTTCCTGGTGAAAAACATGGTGACGATAACCAGCGCGATAATGCCGCCCCCGGCGACCTGCAGAGGCGGGAACATCGAATAGCATCCGACCCCGGAGACGAACAGCAAAGGCCTGGCAATCACGGGTAACGGGCGGAACAGCCAGCCGTTCAGGGCGGCGGCCAGGGCGGCTATGCCCAGAAACGCCCGGAGGATGACAAGGCTTACGTTCCAAACCGTGGCCGACTGCAGCAGTATTTCCGGCGAATAGATGAACAGGTACGGCAGGAAGAAGGACGGCAACGCGAAGTAAAAGGCCTTCAATCCGGTTCTTGTCGCATCGGCGTTGGCAAGCCCGGCCGCGGTAAAGGACGCCAGGCAGACAGGCGGCGTGATATCGGCCATGATGCCGAAGTAGTAGACGAAAAGGTGGGCCGAAATACCCACGACGCCCATTTTGACCAGGACGGGCACAACAATGGTGCTGGTGACGATATAGTTCGCCGTGGTGGGCAGCCCCATGCCGAGCACGAGGCAGGCGACCATGGCCATGGCCAGGGTGAGGAACAGGCTGCCGCCGGTAAGCTCCATGATATTGATGGAAAATTTGAGCCCCAGGCCCGTCAAGGAGAAGCTGCCGACAATATAGCCGACCACCGCGCAGGCGATGGCCGTGCCGATGGCGTTACGCGCGCCGTCGGCCAGGGCGTCGCCGATCTGAAAAATACCCATGCGGGTGCGCCGTTTGAGCGCGCAGATGCACACCATGGCGATAATGGCCCAAAAGGCGGATTTGAGGGGCGTGTAATGCATGATCAGCATGGCCACTATCAGAACCAGGGGCAGGAGCAGGTGGCCGTCTTTCCGCAGGATGGCGCCGATCTTTTCCACGTTGGTGTCCGTGCCTTTCATGTTGTACCGTTTCGCCATGAAGTGCACGTTGAGGAAGACCGCGCCGTAATAGAGTAGGGCCGGAATGGTGGCGGAGAGAGCCACCAGCCCGTAGGAGACGTTCAGAAATTCGCTCATGATGAACGCGCCGGCGCCCATGATCGGCGGCATGAACTGGCCCCCCGTGGAGGCGCAGGCCGTGATGCCCGCCGATTCCTCCGCCGTGAAGCCGGCCTTGCGCATCATGGGGATGGTGAACGAACCGGACGTTACCACCGTGGCGATGGAGGACCCGCTGATCGTGCCCAAAAGCCCGGAAGCTATCACCGCGACTTTGGCAGGCCCGCCCGCCATGCGGCCGGTGAGGGAAAGGGCTATATTGTTGAACAGGGAGGCGCCGCCCCCGCCGGAAAGAAACGAACCGAAAAGGATGAACATGAACACGTAGGTGCTGGACACGCCGAGGGCGATGCCGAAAATGCCTTCCGTCGTCAAATACATGTGCTGCACGACGCGTTCAAGCGAATAGCCCCTGTGGGCGAACATCATGGGCGCGTACCGCCCGATGAAACAATAGCCCAGGAATACGAGGGCGAGAATGGGCAGCGCTTTCCCGAGCACGCGCCGGCCGGCTTCGAACACGGCGACCATCGTTATGATGCCGAGGACCATTTCATGCGGCATGGGCTTTCCGCCCCGCATGGCGATGGCGTCGCTGAACAGCGCGATATAGCCCGCGCCGACAAGGGAGCCCGCCAGGAACAGCATGTCGATGAACGTACCGCCCCGGAAGCGCGACGGGTACATCAGGAAAATGATCGCCAGAACAAAAGTGAGGTGGATGGACCGCTGGACCGGGGTCTGCAGCAGGCCGATGCCGGCCGAGTACATTTGGAAAAGGGACATGCACAGGCAAACCACGAACGCCGCTTTTTCCCTGTTCGATACGATGGCCGCCCCGAGGGAATGTTCCTGGGCCATACTCATGAACGTCTCCTGTCAAGAAGTTAGCGGAACAATGAAGAGGGGCCGTCCCGCCTCAAGGATTCAAGGCGGGACGGCCGGATCAGGAAATGCTATTTGATCGCGCCTATTTCCCTGTAGTATCTTTCGGCGCCGGGATGCAGCGGAATGCTTATGGTGTTGACCTTGTCGGCCTTCATTTCTTCCATTCTCTGGACGACGGCGACCAGGTCCGCTTTGTGCTCGTAGAGCGTCTTGACCATCTGGTACACAAGATCGTCCTCGAGTTTTTCATGCACGGCGATGATGTTGGGGCTGCTGAACGTCTTGGCCTCGTTCAGCCCCTTGTATACGCCGGAAGGGATGGTGAACGGCGAGAAATAGGGAACGGCCTTGCACAGTTCGGCCACGACGTCATCCGGAAGGGGCACGAGTTCGACCATGTTCAGCGTAGCGGCTTCCACGACGGATGACGTGCCGAGAGCGCTGACGTTGAAGGAAGCGTCTATGCGCCTGTCCGAGAAAGCGGATACCTGGTCGCCATGCCCGAGGTATTCGGCCTTGATGTCTTTTTCCATGTCAAGGCCAACCGTCTTCAGCAACATGGCTGCCGTAATGGACACGCTGCCGCCGACCGCGCCGACGGCCACTCTTTTACCCTTGAGATCCTGGAGGGTCTTGATGCCGCTGCCCTTGGCCGCCAGGAAGTGAAAAACTTCCGGATACATGGGGGCGATGCCCCGCAGGAATTTTTGGGGCTTTCCTTCGTAGCTGCGCAGCCCGTTAAACGCGTCATAAAATAAGCCGTCGGCCATGCACACCTCGGCATCGCCGCTCTCAAGGAGTTGAATATTGTTACGCGTACCGCCTGTGGATTGCGCGCTCGCCTGCATGTCCTTTATGTTGTCGCCCCAGACTTTGGTTATGGCCGAACCGATCGGGTACCAGACACCGCCCGTGGGACCGGTGGCGATATTGATGTAGGTAGCCGCGCCGGCGGACTGGTAAAGGAAAAGCGCCAAAACCGCTGCCATGGCGACAGATGCAAAACGTTTCATCATGTGACTCCTTGCAAAATGTGGTACGTGAGTGATCCGTAACTTTCGTCCGGGCCAACCTAGGCGGGCAAAGCCGGCCGCTTGGCCGAAACAACACCGGTTCGTGTCTGATCGCAAATCCTCGCTGTCCCTGGCCTCCGTCACCGGCCGGGCGCCTTCGTAAAGACGGGCTTCTGAATGTTCAGGTTCGCTTTATTAAAGCAATTTGTATGCCATGGGTGGTCACGTGGCGGGTTTCCGTACGGCCGTTCGCTTTTAGCCGCAAGGGAGGCAACAGGCCGGCGCGGGCAATTTTCTGCCCGGGTTACCCCGACATGCCGTCTCCGTTTCAGGCATGGCTGGTGTTGTTTTTTCGGGCACTTCGGACACAGGTTCGGAGCAGCCCGGACAGGACACTGGATAACTGCAAAAACGCAATGATTGCCTTTGCTGTTTTGCACGCATTAGGGCAGCAGCCCGAACGAGGCCCTGTGCGGAGCATGAAAAATTCCCGTGGCGGCTCTTTAAAGCGCCGCCGGGAAAGGTATGTGGTCTGGCCTGGACGCCGTACCGGCGCCGTAGTTTATATCTCCAGGCGGACGCCAAAGGGTTCGGCAAGGGCGTTCAGGGTGGCGATGGTGGCCGCCGGCACCGGAATTCCCGAACGCCGGCGTTGGATTTCGGCGGCATCTTCCGGTTCCCCGGGAAAGACGATGGTATGGCCGGCAAGCATGGGGGTTTCCTTCAGCTTCGCATGGAGGGCGTGGGTTCGGGCCTCCCACTCGTCTTCATCCATGATCGTCAAAGGGTTGATGGCGATCATGGTATGGCTTGTTTCGCCCGGCTCGTCGGGGTTCGCGACCATTCCCTTGATCGCGTCAAGGATGGCGCCGCCGCTGAACATGCCGGTGAACATTTCAACCACCAGGGCAAGGCCGTACCCCTTATGCCCGGCCATGGGGAGCATGGCGCCGGCGATGCCTTTCTCCGGATCGTCCGTTGGGTTGCCGTCTTCGTCCACGGCCCAGTCCAACGGGATTTTTTCTCCCTTGTCTTTGGCCACCAAAAGTTTGCCCAAGGCGACCTTGGAAAGGCAGAAGTCCAGGACGAAGGGACGCATCCCCGGTATGGGCACGGCAAAGGCGATCGGGTTATTGCCTATAACGGCGTGCCTGCTTCCCGGAGCGACCATGTTCGCATACACGTTGCTCATCGCTATGCCGATCATGTTCTTTTCGGCCGCTTCCCGTGCGAAGAGACCGGCAGCCCCGAAATGGTTGGAGTTGCGGACGGTGGCAAGGCCCAAACCGTGAACCATGGCCAGAGAAATCGCCTTGGCCATGGCTTTATGGGCCACGATGTACCCGTGGCCGTCGTCACCGTGGAGCCGGGCAACAGCCCCGACCTCCCTGAGAACCTTGACGGTTGGCTTGGGATTGATAGCGCCGTTCTGCAAGCGTTTGATATACGAAGGCAGCCTGATGACCCCGTGCGAATCCGTACCCCAAAGGTTCGTCTGCACGAGACAGTGCGCGGCATAGGATGCATCCGCATCGGGCATCCCGGCCATGCGGAGCATTGTGGAACAGAAGGCGAACAGTTTGTCCTCCGCGACCACCGTGATTTCACGTTCCATACGAATTCATCCTTGTTGTCCTTCGGGTCAATATCCTGGACCGGAACCGCACCGGGGGACGTATCAGCCGCCGGGACGGAAAATTTGTCGCTCCAAAGGAGCGAGAGAGCGATACCATGCGACGTCCCGCATACACCCTTTGCC
>JAJBSY010000182.1 GCA_020861205.1 Deltaproteobacteria bacterium
CCGCACATGTATTACACGCACCGGATAAGCGACAGGTTCACCTTCGGGGTTGGGGAGTTCACCCGGTACGGGCTGGGCTTTGAATATCCGCACAACTGGCCGGGCCGGTTCAACATTTACGAAGTTTCCTTGAAATCGGCCTCGGTCAACCCCAACATAGCCTGGGCCGTAACGGACAAGCTCTCCCTGGCGGCCGGGGCGGAAATTGTTTACGTCAACCTGGACTTGAAAAGAAGGGCGCTGGTCGAAAGCGACGTTGCCGGGTTGTACAGTTTCGAGGTGGACAGCAACATTCAGAAGGCGTCCGATACCGGCCTGGGTTGGGACGCGGCCATGCACTATCAGTTCAACGACCGGTGGGCCTTCGGCTTTCTGTACCGCAGCCGGGTGCGGGTGCACGCCAAGGGCGAGGTCGAATACACCATGATGCATTACCAGGGCGTTCCCGTACCCGGGCTGAAGGACCAGGTGGAAGCCGGGTACAAGGAGAATTTCCGCGACGGCAAGGCGCATTCCATGGTCATCCTGCCGGATTCCTTCAGCGCCGGCATGGCCTTTTCGCCCCTGCCCGAGCTGTCCTTCGAGTTCGCGGCCACCTATACCCGCTGGAGCTCTTTCCGCGATTTGAACATCCACGTGCCGCAGCCCGTCGGTGTCTCCACCAGCCACAAACACTGGAAGGACGTGTGGCGCCTCGGGTTCGGCATCGAGTATTCGCCGCTCGACTGGCTCACTCTGCGCGCTGGGTACGTGTTCGACGAGTCGCCCATGCCGACGGGCAACAACCAGGACTATCTCGTCCCGACCAATGACCGCAACATCTGGAGCCTCGGCCTGGGCTTCAGGTGGGACAGCTGGACGGTGGATCTGGCATACGCGTTCATCGACGCGAAGGCCCGCATCTACCACGAAAACACGGAAACCGGCGTTTTGCGGTCCCGGACGCACGAGAGCAACGCGACGCACATAGGAAGCGTTTCACTCGGCTACAGGTTCTAATTCCCGTCGGGAGGGGTGAACGGAGCCGTCCGGCGGCGCTTCCCGCTTAAATGCCGTTGCAAGAAACAAGTATTGTGTTATTATAAGAACGTCCGGGGGAAGGTTTTCCGGAGCCCGCTATACGGTATAAGAATAATAGTATACACCTGACGGCGTTATTGTGGATACTGGTTGCAGTCCGTTCGAGGCGTGAAAACAGTGGCCGTAACGCGCGCCCTCGCAAGCGGGTCGCGTGTTGGCGGATATGGGTACGTTTTTGTGTCATCCGGCGCCGCGCGCATGGGGGAAGAGTGCGCCGGGCAGAGCCTTTAACCGGCCGTTAACGCGTTTCCGGGTATTCAATGAAAGATTTCGGATCAATTCCGCGCCATACCCTTTTCATCGAAGGTATCTTTACGCGCCTCGGCCTGGGGATGCGGGCCAAGCTCATCACGCTTTTTATTTTCATCAAGGTTCTCCCGCTCATTCTGCTCGCGCTGGTCGCCTGGGGGCAGTCAAGCAAGATGGGCCGGGATCTCAAGGTCCACACGGACGAGCTGGCCCGGACCCTCGACGAGGCCCTCGTAAAAACCGGTGACATCGCGGTGCACGACGCCGTTGAAGCCCTTGACGCCAGGGCGACCGAAGACATCGAGCGCACCACCACCGACATCGCCGGCCGGGTTGCGGATTTTCTCTATACCCGCGACGCGGACCTGCGTTTCGTCGCGAGCCTCAAGCCCGATGCCGCGACGTACCGCTCCTTCGTGGAGAACCTGCGCGGCAATATCGTGCGGCAGGGAAGGTGGGAACTGTCTTCCGACGGGAAAAAATGGGTGCCCGTGGACACGCCGCCGCAGGGCCCCGTCATCGTATCGTCGATCAAGGAAAATGACCGCAGCTTCAATTACCGGCAGCCGGAGGCGTTCCTCTACGAAAGCAGGCCGCTGTATACCGAAATTTCTTTCATCGGCCTGGACGGGAAGGAAAAGATCAAGGTTACGACATCACCGCAAATGGATGCGGCGTTGAAGGACGTTTCGATACGCTCCAACACGTACGTCAAGGCGGAGGAATATTTCGCGGCGCTGCAAAAACTCCGCCCCGGCGAGATCTACGTTTCCGACGTTATCGGGGCGTACGTCGGGTCCCGGGTCATCGGCACCTACACGCCGGAAACCGCCGCCGAGGCGGGGGAAGAGTTCCGGCCTGAAAAATCCGCCTATGCCGGCATGGAAAATCCTCTGGGCGAACGGTTCAAGGGAATCGTGCGCTGGGGTATGCCCGTCATGGAAAACGGCAAAAAGATCGGGTACGTGACCCTGGCCCTCGACCATGACCATATCATGGAGTTCACGAACCATATCATCCCCACTTCCCAACGGTACACGGAACTTTCGGACGCCTCCGAGGGGAATTACGCCTTTATCTGGGACCACAAGGGCAGAAGCATCACCCATGCCCGGCATTTTTCCATCGCGGGGTATGATCCTGAAACGGGCGACCCCCAGGTTCCCTGGCTGGAGGACCGCATCTACGACGCCTGGCAGGCCAGCGGCAAATCCTATGCCGAGTTCATCAAAGACGTGCCGACCTTCGTGGACCAGTCCGTCAACAGGAAGCCGGCCCCGGAGCTTACCAGGCAAGGGTTCGTCGGCCTCGACTGCCGGTACCTGAACTTCGCTCCCCAGTGCACGGGCTGGTTCGACCTGACCCGCGAAGGAGGGTCCGGCTCCTTCGTCATCCTGTGGAGCGGGCTGCGCAAACTCACGACCGCCGCGGCCATACCTTACTATACCGGGCAATACGCCGCGTCCAAGCGCGGGTTCGGTTTCGTGGCCGTCGGCGCGGGAGTGGACGATTTCCACCGGCCCGCGACCAATACCAAGAAGGTGATCGACACGCTTATCCGGGATACGGATAAGCAACTTGACGTCATCGCCGCCCAGACCCAGGAATCCATCAACGACAACCTTTACGAGACGGCGACGCGCCTCGGCGTTTCCACCGGGCTCATGGCCATCCTGGTCATCCTGGTCGCCATCTGGATGGCATCGGTGTTCACGCGCAGCATCACCCGCCTTATCGCGGGCATTTCCCGCTTCCGTTCCGGGGAGCGCCATTTCCGATTCAACAGCCCCATCAAGGATGAAATGGGCATCCTGGCCGACTCTTTCGACGATATGGCCGACGGGATCGTGGACAGCGTCCAGACGCCCCTGGTCATCACCGATACGGATCGCAACATCAAATATATGAACGAACAGGGCCTGAAACGCCTGGGCAAGAGGCTGGAGGACGTTTTGGGCCAGCCGTACCAGAAGTACAGCCTGCACGACCGGCCGGAAGACGATCCCATCACCGCGCTTCTCGAGGGCGGCGAATCGCCGGTGTACCGTTCGGCCATGGGCGGGTATTTCCAGGATAAGGCCGGGTATCTTCAGGACAAGGAAGAGAACGCCATAGGCTACGTGGTCACCACGACGGACGTCACGGAAATCGTGTCCAGCCAGATGCGCATCGAGGAGCAGCGCGCGCTGCTCAACACCATATTCTCCTCGTCGCCGGACCTTATCTGGTACAAGAGGGCGGACGGCACCTATCTGGCCGTCAACCCGCGTTTCGCCTCCCTTGCCGGCCTGACGCCGGGCGAAGTGAGCGGAAAGCGGGCGGAGGACCTTTTCCCTGCCGACATGGCGGCCGGGATCGCGGAACGCGACAGCAAGGCCCTGGAACAGGGGACCCCCTATTACGCGGAAGAAACGCTCCGCTTTCACGACGGCCACGAGGAGATCGTGGATTCCGTCCGGACGCCCGTTCGGGATATCGACGGCTCCTGGAGCATTCTCGGCGTGTCGCGCAACGTCACCCGCCGCGTGGAAACGGCGCAGCGCCTGCGCGAGGTGCAGCTCGAGCTGCGTAACGCCGTGCGGGCCGCCAACAAGGCGAACGAGTCGAAAAGCGACTTTCTGGCCCGGATGAGCCATGAGATACGAACGCCCATGAACGCCATCATCGGCATGACCAACATCGTGAAACGCAAACTGGACAAACGGGCCGACGATGCCGACGGCCTGCAAAGCAATATCACCCAGATCGAGGTTTCGTCCCAGCACCTTCTGGGCCTGCTCAACGACGTTCTGGACATTTCCAAGATAGAGGCGGGGAAAATCGAGCTTTCCATGGAACCGTTCGACCTTTCCAGGCTTATCGACGCGGTGGGAGCCATTATCCGGCCCCGTTGCCTGGAGAAGAACATCACGTTTTCCATCGTCCCGGACCTTGGCGGGCACACCGTCTTCATCAGCGACCCGTTGCGGTTGCGCCAGGTGCTTATCAACCTGCTGGGCAATGCCGTCAAGTTCACGCCGGAATGCGGCGAGGTCGGCTTATCGGTGGCGCGCAAGGAGGCGGACGGCGACAGGGTGCTGTTCGAGTTCGCCGTCCGGGATAACGGCATCGGGATCAACGAGGCGGTCAGGGCGAAGCTGTTCAGCCCCTTCGAGCAGGGAGACAAGCGCATTTCACGGCAGTACGGCGGCACGGGGCTGGGGCTTTCCATCAGCAGGAACATCGTGCGGATGATGGGCGGCGATATCGACGTGGAAAGCGAGGAAGGCAAGGGAAGCGTCTTCATGTTTTCACTCTGGCTGCAACAGGCCGATCTTCCCGGCAGGGTCGAGGCGGGAACCGCCGACAGCGCCGCCCTTTCCGGCAAGCGCATCCTGCTCGTGGACGACGTGGCGATCAACCGGATGATCGTGGTGGATCTCCTGAGCACCGTTGACGTGGCGATCGACGAAGCGGACGACGGGGCCGTGGCCCTGGCGATGGTCGCCGCCTCGCCGGAGGGCTATTACAGCGCGATACTCATGGACGTGCAGATGCCGAACATGGACGGGTACGAGGCGGCCGTGGCGATTCGCGCCCTTGACCGCAAAGACGTGATCACCATGCCGATCATCGCCATGACGGCCAACGCTTTCCGCGAGGATGTGGAAAAGGCTTTCGCCAGCGGCATGACCGGCCATATGGCCAAGCCCCTGGAATTCGAAAAGCTCGTCCAGACGATCTCGGAACAGATTTTCGGGGAAGCGCCAGGGGAATGATCCGATCGGGGTGGGGAGCGCCCGTCCTGAAGACGGTGGGCGGCATTCATTGCCGCTGGAAAGCCCAGGGAACGGTCTCCGCCGGCTGAAACGCCCGCCGTGGGAAAACGGCGGGCGTGTTGCGTTGCGATGCTTGAAGGTTCCCGTCCCGCTGATAGGTGGCTTGCCCGGGTAAAACGAACGGCGCCCGAAGGCGGCTTTCGTATAC
>JAJBSY010000020.1 GCA_020861205.1 Deltaproteobacteria bacterium
ACGCCCATGTAGTCGAACCAGATATAGAGGGGGGCGGCCAGTGAAAGAAGGACAGGAATCCAATCATACCAGGCGACGCGTTTGAAGCTGCTTTTTTTGTTGAAAGGATACAGGATGAACGTCAGGACCAGCATCATGGCGACGTGGAGCGCGCGGTGCTTTAAAATGACGGGGGTTCCGATGAACGACGTGATGAAATGATACAGCGAAACCGCGATGCAAAGCAGGTAAAAAGTCTTTGCAAGCGTCGCATTCGCCAACTTGCGGACGGAAGTTTCCTTGTCCAGCTCCTCGATGAGCTTTTGCTGTTCCTCGGTCAACTCTCCGCCCATGGCCTTGGTGATGGCCTCGTCAAAGACTTCAGGCCCGGCTTCGGCCCGGGATTTGTTCAGTGCATCATCGTGTATGTCGGCCATTGTTACCTCCTCAATAAACACGTCGGCCAGAACAGCCGCCGGGAGCGGGGAGAGCCGCCCCCGGCGAAAACCAGGATGATCTATTTCAACAATCCTTTTTCTTTGTAAAACTTTTCAGCGCCGGGGTGGAAGGGGACGGCGGTTCCGGCGATACCGCGGACGGCGGTATCCAGCTTGATATTGGCCTTTGCCGCGGAGTGGGACGCCCCGATGGCTTCAAGACCCTTGGGGGAGTAAATGTTTTCGAGCAGATCGTACACAACGTCGTCGGGGAGCTTGTTGTCCACGAGCATGATGTTCATGACAGCGGCGGTCTGGGTATCCGTTTCCGTTCCGTAGGTGGCGGCCGGGATGACCGCTTCGATATAGAAGGGATATTTTTCGATCAGTTTTTTCCGGGCCTCGCCTTCGATGGGCACGAAAGCGATTTTTTTGGTGACGCCCAGTTCGCGGATGGTGGCGTTGCCGAGCCCCGAGGTGACAAAAGCCGCGTCGCACAAGCCGTTTTTCATCTGGTCGATGGCTTCGCCATAGGAGAGGTAATCGACCCGGCAATCCTTGTACGTCATGCCGTGCGCTTCAAACATCATGCGGGCGTTGACTTCCACGCCGGAGTTGGGCGCCCCGACGCCGACGCGTTTGCCCTTGAGATCCTCGAATTTCTTGATGCCGGAATCGGCCGTTGTGACGAGCTGGCAGTAGTTCGGCCAGAGGCCCATCATGGCGCGGAGGTTGGTGGCGGGCTTTTTGCCTTCGTAAGCGCCGAACGACTGCACCGCCTGGATAACCGCATCGGACATGGCGATGGCCATTTCCCCCTGGCCGGTATTCAGGGCGTTGATGTTTTCAGCGGTCGCGCCGGTGGCGGTGGCCGATGTCTTGTAACCGAGCGAGCCGATGAAGGTGGAGAACGCCCCGCCGATCGGGAAGTAGATCCCGCTGGAAGGTCCGGTCAAGACGGTGATGAAATAATCGCCGCGCTTCACCGGGGCGGCGAAGGCCGAGGAACAGAAGACAGTGGAAAGCATGAGTGCGAGAATACTGACGATGAGCCGTTTTTTCATTGCAAATCCTCCAAGATTCTTGGTTTCACACCGTACGCGTCCGGGTAAGCGACGCCTTTCTCCATACCATTAAAAAACGTTTTCTAAAAATTCGCTTTTAATTTTTTGCAAAAGAAATGCCATGATTCGGTCACTATATAAACCCGATATTATGCAACTTATTTTGAAGGGAAATGATTTTTAGGCAAAAAATCGCTTATGCCGACTAGTCATAAGCGGAAATTTGCCGATGTGATGCATTGGCAGCTCACGAAGCGGAGTGCACCGTGATGGTTTTGAAAAAAAGGAAGAAACAACCGTATTGCCGATGCAGCTATGGGTTGGGAAAAATGGCTGGGTTATGCGGCAGGGAATATGGAACGGAAATTTTCAGAGTGTGCCAAGTAACATATGGGTAATGACGGATAGGGAAATCCGGGATAAATGCCGAAAACCGTGTATCAGTAATACCAATGTTCCATTTCACGCGTGCCGGCGGCATCAACTCCGAGTAAAAAAGTAAGATTTTCGCACCGTTGCATTCCGGGAGTGCTTGACGTAGCTTGCCGCTGCCGGTATTATTTTTATAATATTACATAGTATATGCAACGATGCTTCCGGACCGGCGTCCGGCGAAATGGGGGAACGGCATCGCGCTGCATCATCACAGAAAACGCGCGCCCCGGGTACAACGATTTTGGGGGTTCTCCGCTTTTTCCTATTCGCGAGGGGGTGGCCAATGGCTTCCATTACCCGTTACGGGCACGATCGACTTGTTATTTCCCTTGAAGGCGATATCCGGCAACTGGCGGTCAGCCCGGGCAGCGTCGCGGAACTGGTGCTGGCTTTTCCCATGGACGGCGTCACCGTACGCGTTGAGGACCGGGATATCATTCTCGAATGCCCAAACGGGGATGTTATCCGCCTTGTGGGCGCGCGCGGCGAGGTGGGTGTTACCTATGCCGTGGAGGGGGTGGATGCCTTTCCTTCCCTGGATGCTTTCCTGGCCCGGTTCGCTCCCCAAAGTGAAGACCGCCGGAGCGGGTTGACCGAGGACGATGCGAAACCCTTCTGGGAAGAAAACCACGGCGGTAGCCAACGTCCCGGAGGGAGCGCCGGAAGCGACGATGACCCGGCGGGAAAACCCGACGAGAGAGAGCATGAGGGTTTTTCCCAGGCGGAGTATCCCGAAAGCGGGTCGGTCGGGCATTCGGTCGACGGCCTGCCGCCGGGTTCCGGGCTGAACCAGTACCAGACCGGCCACGAGACCTTGGATGACCGCGCCGGCAAGCTTATCGCTTCCATCGATCGGTATGACGACCTCGGCTCAGGTTGGTGGAACGAGGATTCCAGTACGGCTCTCCGGCCGGAAAGCCCCCCATTCCAGGTTGGCGGCGGTTCCGTTCCGCCGGTACTCCCCCCGACCATCGCCTGCGCGCACCAGCCCGGGCCCGCTTACCTGGCGTCCTCAACGGTCATGGAGGGCGACGCGTACGGGATGCACCTGGAACTGAGGCTTTCCGAAGCGCCGGAAACACCCTTGAACGTTACCCTGGTGGTCGGCGGAAACGCCGTCATGGACGACGGCGCGGTTTCAGAGCCGGATTACGCCCATTGGACGGATTGGGAACTCGTGCTGCCCGACGGCACGGTCATCCCCGCCACGGACTGCATGACGGAAACCTCGCCCGGGCACTACCAGCTGGCGCTGCCCGCCGGGACGACCCAGGCCTATATCCGCATTCCGCTTGAAAACAACGACCTGTCGCAAGGCGACAGAAATTTCACTTACTCGCTGCAGAATACCGGCCGGTACCAGCCGGAAGGCGGCATGGGCGGCACGATCGTCATTGTGGACGAAAACCGTTGCCAGGATTTCAAGCCCTGGGACCCGGCGGCCCCGGCAACGCTGCCGCCCGGCGTGACGGGCCCCATCGCCCAGGTGACCGTCAACGACGGCGGGAATTGGGAACATGCGAACAGCGTCGCGGAAAACGACGCCAACCCGGTAACCTACCGTTTCGAACTGCTTACCCAGGGTGGCGTCCAGCATACCGTCGGCCAACCCGACGGCGTGAACGTGGTTCTCAGGCTCAGCGGGCGCAACGGGCTGCTTTTCTGCGACAGCACGGGGACGCCCGGCGCGGACAATGACCTTGTCCTGGCGGACATCGTCAACGCCTTCAGGGCCGGAGGCGCGACCGACGTCCGGTATGACGACGCCACCGGGGAGCTTTCCTTCACCCTGCCGCAGGGCTGGAGCGGACATATCGATTTCACCGCCGGGACGCAGCCGGACAACCGCCTTGAGCCCGGCGTGGGAGGCGAGTCTGAATCGTTACGGATCGAAGTCGTGAGCGTGTTCGGGGACGAGGCGCTGCGGGGACAAGGCACGGTCAGCGATATCCTGGACATCCCGTCCGTCAGCGTCGTTGTGAGCGACGCGGATATTTTCGAGTCCGACCAGGCGGCACTGCCCAACGAAACAACGTTCACCTTCTCGCTGACATCCCCGGCGACCGTGGATTTCGACCTGCAACTGGACTGGGGCCATTCATCGGGCATGACCGCCGGGGATTACGTCTACAGTCTTGACGGCGGAAAGAACTGGTCCACGCCGGGGACGGCGCTGCCTTCCTCCGTGCATGTGAACAAGGGCGACGAGTCGCTCGCCATAATGGTCAGGGCCGTTGACGACGCGCGCAGCGAAGGCGCGGAAACCGTGACCGTGATGGTCAAACCGCAGCACGGAGCCACGGATGGCGCCGCCGACGACTACCACGTGGCCACGGCGCCGGGCACGGGCGCCTCGCCTTCCCTCTCCGATACCGCCGCCGCGACCATCCACGACGATACCAGCGCCGTTTACGGCGATAACGGCGCGCACCTTGACGGGCCGACGGTCATCGTCGCCCCCGTGAACCCGGTAACGGGCCAGCCCGCCACGGACCCCGGCGGCGAGTACGCCACGTCGAACGGATTCACGGAAAACGCGGACGAGGTCGAATACGTGATCCTCCTGGTCGGTCCGGACGGCAAGACCGCCTATGCCGGGGAACGGGAAACCATCACGGTCACCATCGACATAAAGGCTCTCGGCGGCAGCGGCATCTTCCTTGAAGACGGCGGCACCTATCCGTCGGATCCCGGCGGCCGGGACTTCTGCTTTTACGACCTGGCCTCGCTGCCCGGGTATGTCCGGAACGCGGACGGCACCATCTCCTTTACCGTGGACGCGGGCACGACCAGCGTCACCATCAAGGGCAAGATCTATCCCGATACGGTAGGGGAGACGGGCGAAGGCGTAAAAATAACCATCACGGACGTTTCCGGAAACGAAGCCCAGGCCGGGCCCGCCGTGACCACGGAATTTTACGACCTGCCCGTGGTTTCCATCGAAGCCGTTGCGGACAACGTTTCGGAAAGCGATACCAGCGGCATGGGGTTCACCGTCCACCTGTCCGCCCCTTCCAGCCAGCCCATCACGGTGCTGGTCCAACTCGGCGACGCGGGCGATACCGCCGACTTCGGCCTTGATTACGACCGTTCGGGCCTGACGCCGCATCCGACCATTCTCAACGCCGTGTGGGTCACCATCCCGGCCGGGGAGACATCGCATACCTTCCGTGTGCCGATCAAGGACGACGCCCTGACGGAAGGGAACGAGACCGTATCGGCCGTCATCCTGCCGCCCGACGGCGTGAGCGCCACGGACTCCGACGAATACCGGCTCAGCGCCTCCTCCGCGGACAACAAGGCCACGGTCACCCTCGTGGACGACACCCGGGCCTGGCCCGCGAACGGAACCGGCGCGGAAATCGCC
>JAJBSY010000035.1 GCA_020861205.1 Deltaproteobacteria bacterium
GAGGTTGCGAAAAGGGGCGCTTCGTCCACTTTTTTTATGTTCATTTGCGCGTAGACATCATCGGGAAGGTAAGGGTCGAAGCCTTGGACGGTTATGTCGAAAGCCTGCGCGCGCTTGGCGACCGCCCGGGCGATGCTGCCGCAGCCATAGAGCCCCAACGTGGTTTCGGCCAGGCGCGGGATGGGTTTGGCCTCAATAAACGACCAGTTGTTGTTTTTCACCTGGTTGTTCAGGAACGCGACCTTGCGGACCAGCGTGAGCAGGAGAGCCATGGTATGGTCGGCTACCTCGCCCTGGCAGTAGTCCGGCACGTTGGCGACCATGATCCCCTTGCGGGAGGCGGCGTCGATGTCGATATTGTTATACCCGATACCCGTGCGGACGATGATTTTGCATTTGTCCAGGGCGTTGATGATCTTTTCGGTGATCGGCGCGTAAACGACGATCAGGCCGTCCGCGTCTTTCGCTCCCGCTATGATGGCATTTTCGTCGGTTGTTTTCAGGCAGACGAAATCAAACCCTTTCTGTTTGGCGATGCCTTCTTCAGTGGCAAAATCGGGAAAGCCTCCCAAGTCCGTCATTACGATTTTCTGTGCCATGTCGTCATTCTCTCATGGTTGAAGGTTGCATCTTATCCGCGACCTGCCTGGAAAGCCGGGTAAGGCCCGAACATGGCGGAAACCCTTGGCTCGCAATGCGATCGCTGTTTATATATTTTTGGTCTGACCAATTTCCCGAGACAAATTCAAAATTTACCAACAAGGAGAGCTATTTTGGTCTGACCAATTTTTAGGGTTACTTTTGGCCTGACCGATCTCTGTACCGCATATACCACTCGGGTGTGAAAGCGATTCGGTCTGACCAATTATGAAAGAAATTTATACGAGAACATGACCGTGTGTCAATATCTCCGTCTTTGCGCAAAAACCTTGGGAGAGAGTATAGTTCCGTAAAACATCCCGGAAACGTTTACTAATTTTTTTTGCCATATAAAATCAGTATATTAGTTGCAACAAGATGAAGGAGGCTAGGCGGAACCGCCCAGGTAGGCCGCCTGCACTTCCGGGTTGGCCAGAAGATTTTCAGCGTCGTCTTCCAGGACGATTTTTCCGACTTCCATGACGTAGCCCCGGGTGGCGATTTTCAACGCGGCCCGCGCGTTTTGTTCCACCAGGATGACGGTGACGCCGCGCTCGTTGATTTCCCGGACCGAGTCGAAGATGGAACGGACAAGGATGGGAGCGAGTCCTAGTGACGGTTCGTCCAGCAGGAGGACCTTGGGGTCCCCCATCAGGGCGCGGGCGATCGCGAGCATCTGCTGCTCGCCGCCGGAAAGCGTCCCCGCGAGCTGGTCGAGCCGTTCCTCGAGGCGGGGAAACAGCTCGAAGATCCAATCCCGGATTTCCGCTGTCCGGACGGTATTTTTCCTGGTGTACGCGCCGAGGGCCAGATTCTCTTCCACGGTCAGGGTGTTGAACACGCGCCTGCCTTCCGGGGAATGGGTTATGCCCATGCGGACGATTTCATGGCTCGGCAGGGTGTGCAGGGGCTCGCCCTCGAAGAATATGCCGCCGCCGCTGGGTTTCAGCAAACCGCTGATCGCCGTTAAGGTGGTTGTCTTGCCCGCGCCGTTGGCGCCGAGAATCGCCACGATTTCGCCCTTGCCGGCCCGCACGGTGATGCCGTGCAGGGCTTCCACCCTGCCGTGGCGGACGCGTAAATCGTTCAATTCCAGATAGGGAGTGCCCATGGCGTATCCTTTGCCGACGCTATTCGTCCGTGCCGAGGTAAGCTTCGATAACCTGCGGGTTTTTCTTGATTTCCGAAGGGATGCCTTCCGCGATCACCGCGCCGTATTCCAGAACGACAAGCTTTTGGCAGACCCGCATGACAAGGTTCATGTCGTGCTCGATCAGCAGCACGGTGATGCCCCGCTTCCGGATGGACCGGATGAGGGTGATGAGGTCGGCGGTCTCCTGTTCGTTCATGCCGCCGGCGGGTTCGTCCAGGATGAGGAAGCGGGGGTTCGAGGCCAGGGCCCGGGCTATTTCCAGCAAGCGCTGGTTGCCGTAGGCGAGATTGCCGGCCAGGGTTCCGTGCTCGGCGTCCAGGCCGACGAAGGCGAGCTCGCGCATGGCGCGTACCACCGCGCGCTGCTCGTCGCGCCGTTGGGACGGGGTGTGGAACATGGAGGAGAACAACCCGGAGCGCATCCGGCAATGGTTCCCGGCCAGCACGTTTTCCAGGACGCTCATGTCCTGGAACAGGCGGATGTTCTGAAACGTGCGGGCGATGCCCAGCGATACGATCTCGTGCGGCGGCTTGCCCGTGATGTCCATGCGGTCGAAGAGGATTTCGCCCTTGTTCGGCTTGTGGTTGCCGGTGATGATGTTGAAGACCGTGGTTTTGCCGGCGCCGTTCGGGCCGATGAGCCCCATGACCGAGTTTTCCTCGACCTCGAAGCTGACACCGGCGACGGCCATCAGGCCGCCGAAGGACTTGAACAGGTTGTGCACGCTCAAGAGACTCATGACGCGCCCGTTTCGCCCGCACGTTTTTTGCCGTTCCGGCCGCTCAGGGAGAAACCCTCGTCCAGGCCGGAGGGGTATCTGTCCACCAGCGCGTCCACGTCGTAATGGCGGCGGCGGGGCGGCAACAACCCCTGGGGGCGGAAAACCATCATCAGCATCATGGCAGCCCCGAAAACCAGCATCCGGGCGCTTTCAAAACTCCGGAACACGTCCTGCAGGCCGACCAGCAGGAACGCGCCGACCAGCACCCCGGCGATGTTGCCGCTGCCGCCGAGGATGACGATGGCGAACAGGATGACGGATTCGTAAAAACCGAAGGCGGAGGGCTCGATGGTCCGGATGTTGGCCGCGTAAATGGTACCGGCCATACCCGCCCAGAACGCGCCCAGCATGAAGGCCGCCAGTTTGTACCGGGCGACGTTGATGCCGCACCCCGACGCGGCGACGTCGTCATACCGGATGTAGTTGAGCGCCCGGCCGAACCGGGAATGTTCCAGCAAATAAAACAGGGCCACGGTCACGGCCGCGAACCCCCAGATAAGGTAAAATTGCAGTGGCGGTGTTTTGAGGGCCAGGCCGAAAAGCACGGGCCGTGAGATGCCGTAGATGCCGTTTGCCCCGCCGGTCAGGCCGAACACGTTGTTTTCCAGGGCGATGCGCACGATCTCCACGATCCCGATGGTGACCACCAGCAGGTAATCGCCGCGCAAGTGAATGATGGGCAACGCGACCAGCAGGGCGAAAACGGCCGCCAGAATTCCGGCGACGGGCATGGTGGCGAAGACGGGCCAGGAATGGGCCGTGTTGAGGATTGCGGTCGCGTAGGCGCCCACGGCGAAGAAAGCCGTGTGCCCCATATGGAACAGGCCGGCGTGGCCGAGAATGATGTTCAGCGATAAAGCCAGGACGGCGTAAATCCCGATCTTGTTGAGCATGTCGAGCTGCGCGATGCCGTCGCCCGCCACCCCGGCCAGGGAAAGCGCCGAAGGCACCAGCGCCATGGCCGCGAAAAAAATCCCGGCGCAGACCGGAAAAGAAAACCGTCTTTTGAGGGATTCCGCCGTCATAGCTTGTCCGCGACCCTTTCCCCGAGAAGACCCGTCGGACGGACGATGAGAATGAGAATGAGAACGGCGAAGGCTATGGCGTCTTTCCAGGCCATGGAGATGTAGGCCGCACCCATTGCCTCGATGACCCCGAGCAGGATGCCGCCCAGCATCGCGCCGGGGATGTTGCCGATCCCGCCGAGAATGGCGGCGGTAAAGGCCTTGAGCCCAAAGCTGAATCCCATGTCGTAGGATATCTGGCCGTAGTACAGCCCCATCATGACCCCGGCCGCGCCGCCGAGGGCGGGACCGATGAGAAAGACCAGCGAGACGATGTGGTCGACATTGATGCCCATGAGGCGCGCCGTGTCCTGATCGATGGCCACGGCCCGGATGGCCGTGCCGACCCGCGTTCTGTTGATGAACCAGTAAAGCAGGAGCATCAGGGCGACCGAGCTGCCGAAGAGGACGACGCGGGTAAGCATGATGTCCACCCCGAGGAAGGAAATCGTGGCGCTTGGAAGAATGCCGCCGGGATACACTTTGACCCGCGCGCCCCAGACCAGCATGATGGCGTTGGAAAAGAAGATGGACGCTCCGAGGGCGGAAACCACGGCCGCCAGGCGGTTCGACCGCCGCAAGGGGCGGTAGGCGACGCGCTCGAGCAGATATCCCGCGAGGGCGACCAGGCCCATGGCCATGGCGACCAAAACGCCGGCCACGGCCAGCCCGCCCATGAGTCCTTGCAGGTTGAGCGAGACGAGCAGGGTGAACCCGATATACGCGCCCAGGGTGAACAGGTCGCCGTGGGCGAAGTTGATCAGGCGCAGGATGCCGTAGACCATGGTGTAGCCCAGCGCGATGAGGGCGTAGATGCCGCCCACGGCCAAACCGTTGGTCAATTGTTGCAAGAATTCTTCCATGCTCGTCCGTCACGGGGGAGCGGAACCGGCGCGACCCGGTTCCGCGTGGCATTGCTTACTTGGGTTGCAGAACGAAGCGCCCGTCCGCGCTCACTTCGTACAAACGGTACAGGTCGCCGATACGGTCGCCTTTCTCGTCAAACGCGATGGTGCCGGTGAGGCTGTCTATGCCGTCTTTCATATCGTTGTGCAGAAACCCGGCGATGGCCGCGGGATCGGCGCCCCTGGCCCTGATCGCGGCGACGAGGACGTTGAGGGCGTCCCCCGCGGCCACGGACCAGATGGAACTGGGCTGGCTGTTGTATTTCGCCTGGTAGGCGGCGAGAAATTCTTTGGCCATCCGGTTGTCGATGTCGCCGGGCATCGGCGGGGAGATGAACCGGAAACCCGCCGCCGCGGCTCCGGCTATGGCGACGAGGTCGGTATTGTTGGTGGCGTCGCCGCCGATCATGGGGACCGACCACTTCATTTCCGCCATCTGGCGCAGGAGAAGGCCGGCCTCGTTGTAGTAGCCGGTGTAGAACACCACGTCGGGATTCAGACCCTTCAGCTTGGTGAGGATGGCGGAGTAATCCCGTTCATTGGGGACCAGCGCGTCGAAAAAGATGATCGCCGCGGTTTTCTCCCGTTCGATGCCCTGCCGGATTTCATCCGCCAGCCCCCTGGCGTAGGCGGAATTGTCATGCACGATGGCGACGTTCTTGAACCCGAGTTGCTGCAGCGTGGCGACCGCCACCCGGCCTTGCTCGTCATCGCGCGGACAGGTACGG
>JAJBSY010000079.1 GCA_020861205.1 Deltaproteobacteria bacterium
TTTGTCGTCAAAGGGGCCGCGGGCAACCTCGTATCGTTGGAGGAAATCTTCCGCGCCCTGCCGCCGTTTCTCGTTGCAGCCGCCCTCATGCTGGCGCTGTTGCTGCTTTTCCCGGAGATAGCGCTTTTTCTTCCTCAACGGATGTAACACCATGACCGGCGGGGCAATACCATTCAATCATCCCTCCCGGGGAGCGAGGTACGGATACGGTTTTCCGGCGCCCCGCCCAAGCGGGCCGGCCGGTGGCTACGGCGAGTTCCGGGGCGGCGATTCAATGCGTTGCCGTGGCCCTGAACGGCGGGGCGCGGCCTCTTTTCATCGGCCATTGCGGCAATCGGTGTTAGCGGGCATAAAAGCATACGAGAGGAACGAATGAGAACAGCACCCAGACCCCGGCATATTCCGGTCCGCAAGGACTGGCTCGCCCTGCGGAATGAACCGGCGTTCGAACCGGATCGACCGATAGTTGACGCGCATCACCATCTTTGGGACAAACCCGGCGCGTCCTATAGTGCGGCCGATATGGCCGAGGATATGGCGGGGCACACTATCGTCGCGACGGTGTTTGTCGAATGCGGGGCGTTTTACCGCCCGGCGGGCGACCGGATGGAGCTGCCGCTGGGAGAGACCGAAGCGGTCGTGGCAATGGCGGAAACACACGCCGGACGGGGTGGCGGCCAAGCCCGCATCGCGGCGGGCATAGTCGGCTACGTCGACTTGACGGCGGGAGCGGGAGCCGGCGTATACCTGGACCGCCACATGGCGGCCGGCCGCGGCCGCTTCAAGGGGGTCCGGAATACGACCGCGTGGCACGCGGATCCCAACGCGCGGGGCTCCGTTGTCCTTCCCCCGCCGGGGCTGCTCTATGATCCCGGTTTTCGCAAGGGACTCGCCGAACTCGCCGCCCGCGATCTTGTCTTTGACGCGTGGATGTACCATACGCAACTCGGTGAGTTGTACGACCTTGCGCGGGCCATGCCCGACCTGAAAGTGGTGCTTGACCACCAGGGCGGGCCGCTGGGGATCGGTCCTTACGCGGGGCGGCGCAACGACGTTTTTGCGGATTGGGAACACTTTATGGGCCGGTTGTCCGATTGTCCCAATATCGCCGTCAAGCTTGGCGGTTTCGGCATGTTGATGTCCGGGTTTGATTTTTACGACCACCCGTTGCCGCCGGCATCCGATGCCCTGTGCGAAGCCTGGAGCCCCTACTTCCTGCGGTGTGTCGCGCTCTTCGGGGCGGACCGTTGCATGTTTGAAAGCAATTTTCCCGTGGACAAAGGCATGGTCTCGTACACCGTTCTCTGGAACGCGTTTAAAAAAATCGCCGCATCCCGTTCCGAGAGCGAAAAACACCAGCTTTTTTTCGAAACCGCCAACAGGACGTATTCACTTGGACTCAACGGGTAGGTGAAGCAAGCAGGCCGGTTTTTATCCTCGATGGTGACGGCATGTGCGCGCGAATGTTTTATGAAAGGCTCGAGCCGACCTGGCTCGAGCCTTTCTCGTATGCATGGGCGGAAGCCGCCCGAGCCCGGTTGCCGAAGTGACAAGATTCACCTGTTTTATACAACCGTCTCAATTCGGGTACACTTTTTGATCGATAACCGTAATCTCGTGGCCGGGAATGATGTGCGCATCGAGATTTTCCATTTTTTTCAACGTTTCATAATATTCGAACAAATCCACATGCACGCCGGAGGGATGTATCATCCCGAATGTTTTATTCTCCAGAGCGTCGTTTGACTGCACGGCGTCACCGGCGATGAGATATTTACCTTTTTCCGTGTCGACCAAAACCCCCTGGCTCCCGGGCGTGTGGCCGGGAAGGAAAATGAGTTCGATCCCATCCGCCAGAGGATGGTCGCCGTCGACCAGGACAAATTGTTCCTTGGTGCTTTCCCAGGGAGGGGTCAGCCCCATCTGCGCGCATTCATAGGCCCGGTACTGCGTCGGGAGCGGCGATTGCGCGAATTCCAGCTCCTTTTTCTGCACGTATATTTTCGCATGGGGAAACATGTCGTTGTGAAAGCAATGATCCCAGTGCAGATGCGTGTTGATGACGATCCCAATGTCCTCAGGGCTGACGCCGTGTTGCCGCAGTTGCCGGGAGAACGTCATTTCTTCGGGAATCGTTATCGGCGCATGGTACGCTGCGGCCCATTCTTCGCCGCAACAGCCCGTGTCGACCAGGATCGGGCTCCGTCCGCCTTGTATCAGGAACGCCAGCATGACGCAGGGGATTTTCGTTCCCGGGTTTCTGGCGTAACAAAGGGAAGATTGATCCAGCAGCATAGTGCCGAGAGCCAGCGGATATATGTGATACGTGCTCATGGTCAGCTCCTATCGCATCATGTTGGGCAGTAAGAGTACGATTTCGGGGAAACAGATCAGCACGGCCAGTACGAGAACCGCGCACAGGATATACGCCCCCAGATGCCTGTTGATGGTGATATCGACCTTTTCGTTCATAAGACCCGCCGCCACGTACAGGTTCATGCCGACCGGAGGCGTGAGCATCCCGATACCCATGGTGATAACGAAAACGACGCCGAAAAAGACGGGCGAGATGCCGTACTTCGGGAGAAGCGGCGTGAGAATCGGCGCCAGGATGAGAATGGCCGGGGCTGTCTCCATGAACGTTCCCACAATCAGGAACAATATGACCGTCATGGCCATGAACATCCGGGGCGTGTCGCCGTTCTCCAAAACGAAGGCGGCGATTTGGCCCGGAACCTGGGCCCGCGTCATCAGGTAACCGAAAACCGAAGCTCCCCCGACGATGAACATGACCACGGACGAGGTAATGACCGCGCTGCGGAAGACGGAATAAATGGTTTTCGCGTCCAGTTCCTTGTATATGAAAATACCCACGATAAAACCGTACAGAACGGCGACCGCTGCGGCTTCCGTCGGCGTAAACACACCGGAGTAGATGCCGCCCAGCACGATCAGGGGCATCATCAGCGCCAGGAGAGCCCCTTTGAAAGAGATGAAAACTTCCTTGAGGGAAAAGGGCTTGGGTTTGGGCAGATGCCGGAATCCGAAAACGATGCCGTAGAGGGACATGCCCATGGCGAGCACGAACCCGGGAATGATGCCCGCGATAAACATGTCGCCAATGGAGGTGCCGGTTGAAATTCCGTAAATGACCATGGGGGTGCTGGGGGGGATGACAATTCCAAGCCAGCCGCCGGATGCGACCGTCGTTAAGGCGAAACTTTTGGGATACCCCGCACGGATCATGGCCGGGACCATGATGGAGCCGATCGCCACGATCGTGGCGGAGGACACGCCCGAGATGGAACCGAAGAAGGCGCAGGCGAAGAACGAAACCACGGCGAGCCCGCCGGGCAGCCAACCGACCAAGGCGTTGGCAAGATCGACAAGGCGGCGGGAAACGCCCCCTTTGTCCAGCAGGCTGCCGGAAATGACGAAGAACGGTATCGCCATCAACGCATACATATTTATGGAGTTATAAAACTTTTGCACGATGACCGTCAGCGGTATGTTCCCGTAAATAAGCATGGGGCCCATTGCTCCGGCCAGCAGGGCGATCGCGATGGGCGCGCCCAGCAACGTCATCACCCCGAAAATTCCGAAGATGGCAAGCGTCATGACAACGTCCCTCCCCCCTCAATTTTCAGGATCGGCTTTTCCAGCAGGTAGGCGTTGATAAACAGGAAAATCGACTGCAGGAGACAGATGGCGAAAAGAAAACTCATCGTGTAATAGATGCTGTAATACGGGACCCTGAGCGCCGCGGTAAACGAATCGAATTGCATGCTTTGAGAGGCGAGGGTAAACGAAATAACGCACAAGGCGCCGTACATCCCCATGACAACGAAAGACATAAGAATTTTTACAATTTTACCTGCAATGCCGGGAAGCGCGTCCACAAGACCTTCAACCCCAAGATGGGACTTCGATCGCACGCCGAGGCTGATGCCGATCATCGTACTCCCGAACAGCAGGTGCATGGAAATTTCCTCGCCGTAGACGTTCGGCGTCCTCAAAACAAAGCGCATGAAAATACCGATTAAAACAATCGTAATCATAAAGGCGAAAAAAATGATTCCGATATTTGTTTCCACCTTTGTGAGATACTTGTCGAAGGTATGGATATACCGTGCCAAGGTAGTATTTTGCATATATTCACCGTATGATTCACGGAGCCGGCGATGTCATCGCCGGCTCCGTCGTCTCTATTTCGCGGAAGCGCGGAAATCATCCCACAGTTGCTGGGGGATGAAGCTCGGCACAACCTGGGGGTAGATATTCTTTTCTGCAAACTGCTGCCACTCGGCCTGCTCGGCTTCGGTATACTGGGTCACCACCAGCCCGGCTTTTTGCATCCTTGCGCACCAGTCGTCTTCCATTTCCTGGCGAACCTTGCGGGAGTGCAGCTTGGCCTGTTCGGTAGCCTCGGTAACCCATGCCTGCTGCTCCGGCGTCAGGGAGTTCCAGCGCTTCAGGCTCATCGTCATCACGACCGTGCTCGGCCAGGTGCGCAACATGCTGAGGTAGCGGGCGTGCTCGTAAAAGGAAAAGGAATAAATGGTTCCGATGGGATTGATCGTGCCGTCCACCGTGCCGTTTTGCAGCATGGTGTACACTTCGGACGTGGCGGACTGCACGGGGTTGGCGCCAAAGGCCTTTAACGAAGTGATGTACCCTATGGCTTCCATGCACCGTATATTCAGGCCTTTCAAATCGGAAGGTTTTCTCAATTCCTTATCCTTAGTGAGGAACACGCCGAAACCCGGGTCGATGAACGCAAGTCCCTTGATATTTTGTTTTTGAAGGCCGTCCAGCAATTTGGCGCCGAACTCGCTGTCATAGGTTTTATAAACGCTTTCATAACTGGAAAAGACGAACGGCATATCAAAGACGCTGAAGGATTTGTCAAAGTTCGACAGTGTGGCGACGCCGCCGAGCGCCATGTCCAACGACCCCAACTGATTCCCTTCCTGCATTTCCCGCTCGGAGCCGAGCTGGCTGCTGTGGTAGGTCTTGACTTCGATGGAGCCGCCGGACAGTTCCTTCAATACCTTAGCAAAATGGTTGGCCGCCTGGCCCGTGGGAGTTGCTTCGGCCAGGGCGTAGCCGAGATCGAGGGAAAGCGGTTTGGCCGCCTGAGTGATGCCGGTCAGTGACAAGAAAAGCATCCCTGCCAAAATACTTGTGATAAACCGTTTCATATACAGACTCCTTTTTTTACCGAAAAAATGTATTCCCCCTCAACCTGC
>JAJBSY010000184.1 GCA_020861205.1 Deltaproteobacteria bacterium
GAATATTATTCGCTGTACATGTTTTTGTCAGAAAGCCCTTTGAGTATCGGGCAGGATGTCGAACGCGGCGAGACCGTGGGAACCTCCGGATTTGTGACCTCGCTGAACGGGCCGGGATTGTACTTTGAATTGCGCCATCACCAGAAGGCCGTGAATCCCGAGCAATGGCTGCGGAAGTTATAATTCTCGGCCCGCCCTCTGCTGGGGTATTGACGGTTGCCGAAGAGCGGCGGGGAACTCGGTGGCGGAGCCTTTGTTTGCGCGGTAAAATTTGCTTATATTGGTGGCTGACACATTTGCATTGCCAACGATCTGTGCTACACATTTTGCGGTTGCACCGTCACTGTCTTTAAGGAGTCTCCCATGCGATTGCGTTTTCTGACCGTCCTTTTCGCCGGTTGTGCCGCGTTATTCCTTCTGCCCGGTTTCGGTGCCGCGGCAGAGAGCAAGTATGACGGCATGAAGCGGTTCAGCCAGGTTTACGAATACGTCCGCCAGTATTATGTGCGCGAGGCTCAGCCCAACGAACTAATGGACGGCGCCATCAAGGGTATGCTGCAAAATCTCGATCCGCATTCCACCTATCTCTCCACCGCGGAATATAAGGAAATGAAGGAAACGACATCCGGCGCCTTTTTCGGTATCGGGATAGAAATTTCCACGGAAAACGGACAGCTCATCGTCGTCTCCCCCATCGAGGATACTCCGGCGTACAGGGTCGGCTTGAAAGCCGGCGACATCATCCTGGCGGTGGACGGGCACCCCACGCAGGACATGACCATGCAGGAGGCGGTTTCCAAAATTCGCGGCGTCAAGGGCACCGAAGTGGAACTGCTCATCCTGCATAAGGAAGACAAGATGCCTTCCACGGTGAAGATCGTGCGTGATTCCATCCCGCTTGTCAGCGTGAAGACGCGTTTCCTTGAGACCGGCTATGTTTGGATGCGCGTCACGCGGTTCAGCGACAATACCCAGAAGGAACTGCTCGAAGGGCTGGAGGATGCGGCCAAGCAGGGTCCCATCAAGGGTATCGTGCTGGACCTCCGCAACAACCCCGGCGGTCTCTTGGACCAGGCCACCAAAGTTTCGGATGTCTTTTTGAGCGCGGGCGAGATAGTTTCCATTCGCGGCCGTGACAATGCGGATTCCCGCAGTTTCAAGGCGACGTCCTCGAGGACGGACCAGGTATGCCCGCTTGTCGTTCTGGTGAACGCGGGGACGGCTTCCGCCTCCGAGATCGTGGCCGGCGCGCTGCAAGATCATAAACGCGGCCTTGTTGTCGGCGAGCGGACCTTCGGCAAGGGGTCCGTGCAGAACGTCATTCCCATGCCGGACGGTTCCGCCCTTAAATTGACCGTCGCTCTCTATTACACGCCGAGCGGTCGATCCATCCAGGCCGAGGGTATCCAGCCGGATTTTGTGGCCCCGTTCGAACCGCCCCGGGAGGAGGAATCCATCATGGCCCGCATCAACGCGATCCGTGAGCAGGACCTCAACCGGCACATCGAAAAGGGCGATAAAAAGACCGCGAAGACGGATGATGTGGAGATAACCCCGGAAGTGCGCGCGTTCCTGGAACGTGACAACCAGCTCCGGCTGGGGCTTCAAATGGTCAAGGCTCTGCCCAAAATCCAGGAAATTTCAGTGCAGTAATCCCAACCGGTTCAGCGTGAGAACCCCGCCCGTCACGTGACGGGCGGGGTTTTGCTTTTCTTCCGCCGCGCGGCGGTATACAGTACGCTCCATGCGAAAGATCATGCGTTTCCTGGGCCGGCCCGGCGGTTACATTGCCGCCGTCGGCCTGTTCGTGCTGCTCGGCGGCGCTTTTTTGTGGCGGGGCATGAACGTTTCTCCCGCGAGCGTGACGGAGTCTCCCGGCGCCGGGCAGGGAGCCCGGCAGCCGGCGGTTGTCACGGAACCGGATTTTGGAGAGCGTTCCGTTATTTCCCGGGCGTTGCTCAGCATGGCGAACCTCGCCTATGAGGAACCGTTTAACGCTCACCTTGAAGATTCGGTCAAGCAGGCGGACTTCGCTCTTGTCCAGGCGATGCTCCGCTGCCACATGCCGCTGGATGGAGCGATTCTCGAAACAACGGAATTGCGGCATGACGTTGCCGGGCCTTATAATTTCCAGCGTCTGCGCCTGTCCGTCGGTTCCGACCCCCTTCCTTTTATAACAACGTTGCATGATTCGCTCCGGGCCTGGGCGGAAAACGCCGAGCTCGCCCAGGTCGACGGGGGCGGATCGCCGACCGCCGCCCTGTGGACCATCAGCGTCAATTCGGTCGTGACGCATGAGCTGGTGCTTTCTTCCGTTCCGTCATCGCCGCCTCCCACGACGGATGCCGGGAGGGGAATGATACGCCGCAGGTCCCCGGGAGAAGCCGCGCGCCTGGTGATTGTCATTGACGATCTGGGTGAGGATATGGCGGCGGTCCGCGCCTTGGCAAACCTGCCGTATCCGGTGACGTTCGCAGTCTGGCCGCGGAGCACGCACGCACGCAAAGCGGCGGATTTGGGCCATGGTGCCGGGCGTGAGATACTTATCCATCAACCGGCGGAGCCGATGAAATATCCTGATGTGAACCCCGGGCCGGGAGCTTTGTTCACCTCCCTGGATGACCGGGAAATAGAGGCCCGGGTGCGCGCTTCCCTTTCCCGGGTGCCGTATGCCGTCGGCATGAACAACCACATGGGATCGCGATTTACGCGCGACAGCCGAGCCGCCGCCGCGATGGTGCGGCCGTTGAAGAACCACGGTTTTTTTGTGCTCGACAGTATGACGCATCCCGGTTCCATGCTCTACGGCGAGGCTCGCCGGCATGGAATCCCGGCGCTCAAAAGAGACGTGTTTCTGGATTCCGTCCCGGGCAAGGAGAATGTTCTGCGGCAATTGCGGAAGGCGGAAAAAATCGCGCTCGTTACCGGCAGCGCCGTGGCGATCGGGCACCCGCTCCCCTATACCATCGCCGCCCTCAAGGAATGGGACGCGCAACGCGATGCGCATGTCGAGCTTGTACGGCTGTCCGACCTTCTGTTCGCACGTTGAACGGCCATGCGGACTTGCCTTATAACGCCCTTGAGAGCATAACGAAGCTGTAAGGGTCTGTTGGCCTGACCCCGGACCCTTTTGCCGACTTCACCGCCCGCTTGCCGCATACCGTTCATGAGGAGGCGATATGACGTTTTTTTCTCACTACACCGAGATTATCGGCAACACACCCCTGGTTCGCTTTCAGCGCGCCATGGGGAAAAATGCCAACGTTTTCGGGAAATTGGAGGCGGCCAACCCGTCTTCTTCCGTAAAGGCGCGCGGCGCCGCGGCGATTATCCGGGATGCCGAGGAGCGCGGCGCGTTGCGGCCGGGTATGCGCATCATAGAACCCACCAGCGGGAACATGGGACTGGCTTTGGCAGCCATTGCCGCGTCCAAGGGATATGAACTGACCCTTGTCATGCCGGAGACCGTGAACGTGGACCGTAAGCGGCTGTTGCTCTCTCGGGGCGAAACTGATACTGACGTCGGAGACCACGGGCATGATCGGAGCCCTCCGCAAGGTTGAGGAGATCGCCGCATCCAAGCCCGACAGCTACTTCAGGCCGCGGCAGTTCAGCAACCCCGTGCACGTCAAGGTGCATGAGGAATATACCGGCCCGGAAATATGGAACGACATGAACGGGGAGATAGACGTGCTCGTCGCCGGGGTCGGAACCGGTTCGACATTGACGGGTGTGGCCCGCTACATCAAGAAGACGAAAGGCAAAAATATCACGGTTGTCGCCGTGGAACCCAAGCGAAGCCCGGTCATCACGCAGCATCTCGCCGGCGAACCGATAGCTCCCGGCCCGCACAAGGTGGGACTCGGCGCCGGGTTCATCCCGGATAACCTGGACGTGAGCCTGATTGACCGCGTGGAGATGACGGGCAATATGGATTCCATGTCCTTTGCCCGGACTATCGCGAAGGAGGAGGGGCTCTTGCTCGGTATATCCTCCGGAGCCGCCGGGCTCGCCGCGTCGCGCATCGCCGCGTTGCCGGAATTCGCCGGGAAGAACATCGTGGTCATTATGCCCGATATCGCGGAACGCTACATGCGCACCCAACTTTTTGAAGGCATCGAAAACTAGGAAAACTTCTGGTTGATGAACGCGGCCGCCGTTCAGGAGGACCGCGTTTTCCTTTGCCGTCGCGTTTTGAGTTTAGCCCTGGTGTTCGTTCTCGGGGTTCAAGGGAAATTTCTGCTCGCCGGCCATGCCGCAATAGCCGCGCCGCTGGTCGGCCGAACCCCACTTGGGTTCCGCCCATCGCCAGGCGGCGCATTTCATCCCGATACATGGCGCGGGGGTACCTCCGGCAAGCGTCTGCGGGCAGGCATAGTTCCGCGCTTCTTCATGTTTCATCGTGCAACTCCTTTGTTAGCCGTCAGAACAGGAGGCGGATGTTCTGGGTGAACAGCCTGACGGCGATCGCGATGAGAATCACCCCGAAAAATTTTCGGATGATGTAGATTCCCCCCTTGCCCAGGATGCGCTCTATCCGGTCCACCATCCGGATAACGAAATAGACCCACAACATGTTGAGTACCAGCGCCACGAGAATATTGGCGCTGGCGTATTCGGCGCGCAGCGAGAGAAGGGTGGTGAAGGCTCCCGCGCCGGCGATAAGGGGAAAGACCAGGGGGACGAGCGTGGCTTCCTTGATGGGCCCCTGGTTTTTAAATATCTCGATATCCAGCAGCATTTCCATGCCGATCAGGAAGATGACGAAGGCCCCGGCAACGGCAAAGGACTGGATATCCACGTGGAACAGCCTCAGGATGACCTCGCCGGAATAGAAAAACAGCACCATCAACGCGAAGGAAAGGATCGTCGCCTTCCCCGCGCTGACGGCCTGGCCGCGTTCTTTCAAGGCCACGATGATGGGGATGGAGCCGAGAATGTCGATAACGGCGAACAGCACGATAAAGGCGCTGACTATTTCCATGGCATCGAATGTAACGGGCATGTGGGGCTCCGGAAACATATTTCGGAACAGCCTAAATATTTCGGCATGTTTTCGTCAAGGAGTCTCTTGGAAGACCGACCGGCTACGGTCCTGCATAGCGCGGGCAGGGCACGGGAAGCCCGATAGTGTGTTATATTCTACGCGGTCCTGAACGGAGGTTCTGTGCGAGCAAAATAAATATCCCCCGGCAAAGCCGGGGGTTTTTCATATGCGCCTGTAAGG
>JAJBSY010000004.1 GCA_020861205.1 Deltaproteobacteria bacterium
AACGACAGGCGCCCGAAGCCGGCTTTCGTATACGTGCTATCGGGCTTTCGCCCGTTTTTCTCAATCCCTGGGCCGGCGATCACGGCCGCCGCGGTCTCCGCGGCCGCCCCGGTCACGGCTCCCCCTGTCGCCGCCGCGGTCGCGCTGGGGCCGGGCGGTGTCTTCCGGTTTCCATTCGATGCCCTGTTCCTCGAGGAGCACGGCCTTACGGGACGCACGGATGCGGTCGCCGTTGATCTCGATGACCTTCACGGTGATTTCCTGGCCGAGCTGGACCACGTCTTCGACCTTTTCGACGCGGTTCACGTCGAGCTGGGAGATGTGGACGAGCGCTTCCAGGTTGGGCAGGATTTCGACGATGGCGCCGATTTCGAGGATCTTGCGCACCTTGGCCACGTAGTTTTTGCCGAGGTCCGCGTGCTGGTCGTAGTAGAGGACCATTTCCCGAGCGCGCTCCATGGCTTCCTGGGTTGGCGCGAAAATGGCGACCTTGCCGGAATCGTCTATATCGACCGAAGCGCCCGTATCGGCGGTGATCTGCTTGATGTTCTTGCCGCCGGGGCCGATGATCAGCCGGATAACGTCGGGATTGACGATCACTTCGCAGTGCTGCGGCGCGTATTTGGAGAGTTCCGTGCGCGTTTCGGGCAGCACTTTTTTCATTTCCTCAAGCACGACCAGCCGGGCTTCCTTGGCCTGCGTCATGGCGCGGGCCATGACTTCGGTGGAAATGCCGGTGATCTTGATGTCCATCTGGACGGCGGTCACGCCGTCGGCGGTGCCGGCGATCTTAAAGTCCATATCGCCGAGGGCGTCTTCATCGCCGAGGATGTCCGTCAGCACGATGAACTGGTCGTCTTCCTTGATGAGGCCCATGGCGATGCCCGCGACGGGAGCGGTAACGGGAATGCCCGCGTCCATCAGGGAAAGGCAGCCGCCGCACACGGCGGCCATGGAGGAGGATCCGTTGGATTCCATGGTTTCCGCGACCACGCGCACGGTGAAGGGGAAGTCGCCGTTCTGGGGCAGAATGGGACGAAGCGCCTTTTCCGCAAGCGCCCCGTGCCCGATTTCGCGGCGTGACACGCGAACGGGTTTCACCTCGCCCACGCAGAAGGGCGCGAAGTTATAATGGAGCATGAATTTCTTGGTGGTGTCGCCGGTAAGGGAGTCGACACGCTGTTCGTCGGTACTGCTGCCGAGGGTGGCGACGACCAGGGACTTGGTTTCGCCGCGCGCGAAAAGGGCGGAGCCGTGCGCGCGGGGCAGAATGCCCGCCTCGATCATGATGGGGCGCACGGTCTTGTAGTCGCGCCCGTCCAGGCGGACGCCCTCTTCCTTGATGCGGCGGCGCATGACGGTCTTTTCGAGGCCGCCCAGCACGTCGCCGGCGGCGGCGAGCATTTCATCATCATCCTTGAAGGGCGAGGTCTCACTGGTCAGCGCTTCCATGGCCTTCGCCTTGACGGCTTTGCGCGCGTCCTTGCGTTCCATTTTGCCGGGCACCATGAGCGCGGCCTTGAGGTCGTCGCCCACGGTCTGCATGATGAAGGCCTGCAGGGGCGCATAGTCGGGCGATTCCTTGAGGGCCCGTTTTTCCTTGCCCGCGAGTTCGCGCAACTTTTCCTGCGCGTCGATAAGCGGCTGGATTTCCTTGTGCCCCCAGGCAAGGGCTTCGATGATGACCTCTTCGGGAACGAACTTGGCTTCGCCTTCCACCATGACAACCGCCTCGCGGGATGCCGCGAAGACGAGGTTGAGGTCGGATGCGGCCTGTTCCTTCATGGAAGGGTTGATCACGAACTCGCCGTTCACGCGGCCGATGCGGGCGCCGGCGACGATGTCCGCGAAGGGAATGGACGAGATGGTCACGGCCGCGGAAGCGCCGGTGAGGGCCAGCACGTCGGATTCATTTTCCTGGTCCGAGGAGATGACGCTGGCGAGAATTTGCACTTCGTCCTTGAACGCTTTGGGGAAAAGCGGGCGAACAGGCCGGTCGATGAGGCGGGAAACCAGGGTTTCCCGTTCCGAAGGGCGGCCGATTTCGCGGCGGAAAAAGCTGCCGGGGATGCGCCCGGCCGCGTACATGCGTTCGGAATATTCCACGGTCAGCGGAAAAAACCCCTTGTCGAATTCAAGTGGCTGGGAGCAGACCGTGACCAGCACGCCGGTGCCGCCCCACTGGATCCACACGGCGCCGTCGGCCTGGTTGGCCATTTTGCCGGTTTCCAGAATAATTTCTTTGCCGCCCACGGTGGCGGTCACACGGGTAGAGGAAAAAACACTCATTGTCGGGTAATCCTTTGAAGGGGATTCCGGGAAAAGGCCCAAAGCGTTATCGCTGCGACGCGTCCAGCTTCCCCGGCGGAGCGGAGACGGAACACGCTTGCCGCGTCGATTTTCGTTTGGATCTGGAACTTTGCCCGGACCCCCCTTCCGCGTTTGCGGGCGCCGCGCGCCCGGTTTTACTCTCCGGCGCGAGCCGGATCAGAAATGGGGAAGGGGGCGGATGCCCCCTTCCGGTACTCACGGTGATAACGCTACTTGCGCAGACCCAGTTTTTCGATCAGGGCGCGGTAGCGCTGGACGTCTGTTTTGCGCAGATAGTTCAGCAGGTTGCGGCGCTTGCCAACCAGTTTGAGCAGGCCCTGGCGGGAGTGGAAATCCTTTTTGTGGGATTTGAAATGTTCCGTCAGGTAGGTGATGCGCGCCGTAAGCAACGCGACCTGCACCTCTGGGGAACCGGTGTCCCCTTCATGTTTGGCGTGAGCGTCGATAACCGCTTTCTTCTGCTCTGTATCCATGACCACAGCTGTATCCTCCAGTGTTTGGCGTTCCGTCTTCGAAACGCCTCAGTTCCACAGTCCCCGTTCGATGCCCCAGAAGGAAAGCCCGGAGCGTTCGGCGCGTTTGGCAAGCGCGACGGCCGTGCCGTTTCGGTCTTCCAAAAGCGCGTAATCCGTCACTTCCCCGCGAAAGGGAAGGGCGGCGCCGTTCCTGACGAGCGCGACCTCGCTTTCGTCAAGACGTATGCGCTGCCAGGCCGGTAACGCGTCGGCTATGCTCGCCACGCGTTCCGCGAACACTTCCGGCTCCGCCAGAACCTCGTCGAGGTCGTGGGCGTGTTCCAGGCCGAAAGGGTGACTGTACTCCCGGGTAAGCTCTGTGAGTGTGGCGCCGCATCGTAATCGAATCCCCAAGCTGTGGGCCAGGGACCGTATGTACGTGCCGGAACCGCACGCCACCCGGAAGCGAAAGTACGGCAGATCGATCCATTCGACCGCCGCGTGTGTTACATGCACGGTTTTTGTCCTGACCGGCACATCCAGCCCTTTCCTGGCCAGGGCATAGAGGGGTTTTCCCTCATGCTTGGCCGCCGAATAGGGCGGAACTTCCTGGGCCGTTTCGCCGACGAACAGCGAAACGGCTTCCGCAACCATTGCGGGAGTTACGAAAGAAGTGTCGGATTCGGCAATGATTTTTCCTTCGGCATCCCACGTGTCCGTGGTCTGGCCGAGGCGCACAGTGCCCGCGTATATCTTCTCTCCGCCGCCCATGAGATGCCCGGAAAGCTTTGTTCCCTGGCCGAGAAGCACGAGCAGCACTCCCGACGCCATGGGGTCCAATGTTCCCGCATGGCCTATTTTTTTCTGCCCCAGCCGGCGCTTTATCTTGGCGATACAGGCGGCGGAGGTCGGCCCCTTTGGCTTTTTCAGCACCAGGACGCCGTCCTGTTGGGGGCAAAAAAACGGATTTTTATCCATAATGCAATTGGGCTGTATAGGCTGAAACGCGCGCGCCTGTCCAGCAAAAAAACGCGGGCGGCGTCGGTTCCGGGGCGGCTGTCACAAGCCTTGCCGGCAAGGATCGAGGGAACAGGGATGGACGCCGCCGCAAGGCACGCCCAAAGCCCGGCAAATGCCTTCAAGGACCTTGTCCGCCGCCTCGCGCGGTTGCTCGGTCATGTCTATCCCGGCCGCTCCCTTGTGGCCGCCGCCGCCGTACTCGGCGGCGATTTTCTGCACGTCCACGTCGCCCATTGACCGCAGGCTGACCTTGCTCCCGTTCCGGCTGGGCCGGGCGAGGAGCACCACCTTGGTATTCGCCAGCCGCCGCAGCCAGGAGGCGTACCCTTCGAGGTAGGCTCGGGGAGCGTTGTACCGCTCCAGCATTTCGTCCGTGACGACGCTCACCACGACCTTGCCGTCGCACAGGAGCCGGACTTCCCGCATGAGCACTCCCCACAGATGCATCCGGTTCAAGGTCCAGTGGTTTTCATACTTGGTCGTGAAATCCGCCATGGACAGACCGTTGCGCACGATTTCCGCCGTCAGTTCTAGGGCCAGCGCGCTCGTGTTGGCGTAGCTGAAGGAGCCGGTGTCGGAAACGATGGCCAGGCATACGGCCTCGCCGAGATCTCCGGATAGCGGGATGCCGAATTCCTTGGCAAGCAGCGCGATCATCATCCCGGTGGCGCTCATGCCGGGATCGACCCAGTTCGTGTCCGCGAAATTCGGGTTGGCGACGTGGTGGTCGATACAGACCGTTTTCAGCCCGTTCTTGTCCCTACGGCCGGCCAGATACGCGACAATGCCCGCGCCGGCCCGTTTGCCGTCGGCGCAGTCAAGAAAAACCACCCGGTCCGGGGTCCAGTCCCCGAGATCCGCGAGCGCGGAAAGTATCGGCGTGGGCGAGCGGAGCCAGGCCAGGTGGGGGGGGATGGGCGTTTCGCAGTAAAGCCGTATGTCGCTACGCAAAGCGGCAGCGATGTGCCCGAGCCCGACCAAGGAGCCCACGGCGTCGCCGTCCGGGTTCACGTGGGTGACGGCCAGAATGCGGCCCGCGGAAGACAGGCTGCGCGCGACCGCCTGGATCGGCAACGGTTCCGGACTCATTTCAAACATGGACGATATCTCCTCGGGCCGGTCTGCCGGACCCGGAATATGACGGGAAAAAATCCCGGCGCGGCTGTGCCGAAAGACCGGGATAGACCCTATAGCATTTTTTTTGGCAAGCTTCCCGCTATTTTTTTGATGGTTTTTTTTACAGGAAACACAGCGGCATACGGAAAGAATTCACAACGTTCATGAAGCCGTTCCACGAACCGGGATTTCAGCTGTTTTGGGGCGAAGCGGCCGCTTCTTCTTCCGAAAAGAGCAACGTAAGGATGGCGACAGGAACTGGACGCCGGCGCCCAGGAAAAGCGGTTGAGACGCTGGACAAGCC
>JAJBSY010000196.1 GCA_020861205.1 Deltaproteobacteria bacterium
TACCAGGGCTCGGCATGGTGCCAGGTATCCAGGGCGCGCGCGAGAATCTGCTTGTGCAGGATATTGTCGAGAAACACGTCGCCGGCGTTCATCCAGGCCAAAACCAGCCATATGCCGGGAACGGCAACGCCGACTATGAGGCCGAAAAGCGCGTCCGGTTTGAAGAATCGCGTAATCCGGCCCTGCCAGAGGAGAAAACAGACGCCCGCCAACAGGGGGAAGGCCAGGCCGAGCGGGCCCTTCACCAGAACGGCGGCCCCGGCGAAGAGATACCCGAGCACCATCAGCAGCGGCGCCTTGTTCCGGACCCAGGCGTGGAACAGGAACACATGGCTGATCGTAATGAAGGCCGCGAAAAGCAGGTCCATGCGCAGGTAATGGTTGAGGGCGGCAAAGAAAAAGCCGCTTATAAGGACCAGGTCGGCGGCCAGGACGGTCCGCCTGTCAACGCGCGCGACCAGCGACGCCAGCGCGTGGGTTGCCAGCAGGCACAGCAGGCCGGAAAGCGCCACACCGGCGAAAAAGAGCGTATTGTCCGTGATGGTGACGGAAAACGGCAGGAACGGCTGGACGGCTCTTGCCGCCTCATCGAGGCCGCGCAAAAACCAGAAGAACAGCGGCGGCTTGTCGGGATAGAGCGCGCCGTTGAGATGCAGCACCAGCCAGTCGCCCGCATCGACCATGTTCCGGTATGCGTCGGCGTACCGGACTTCGTCAGAGTACCACAGGGCGCGCGTATCCAGGGTGAACACGACCTGGACCAGGAAAAGCACGAGGGGCAGCACGATGGGAACAAGGGCCAGAACCGTGAAGAGGCGCGAAGCGACCGTCGCCGGGGTAGGCACGACATCGCCGTCTTCATCGCGCATCATGGGGCGGGCGGGCACGACCGGCCCCAAAGCCTTCCCGTTGAACGGCCCGGGTGACGGCGCGCGCGTTTTGGGCGCCTTCCCGGTCTTTTTGCCTTTTACGCCCGGGCCCGGCACGGCGGGATCCGTTTGAAGCGTTCCCGGCGATGCAACCGCCGTGGCGGAACCGGGTCCTTCGCTGCCCGACGGGGCGGGGATGTCCTTTGCCAGAGCAGCCCACAAATCGTCCGCCGAACGCGTATCGCCCCCCGAAGCGGGCACCGCCGCCGTTTGGATCGGTTCCGGATCCTTGGCTAGGACAAAATCGACGGAACCTCCCTCCCCCGCTTGCGCCGGCGATGCTTCGGCAACGGAAGGTCCGGAAGCGCCGGCGACCGGGTCGGCCTCCGGCCCGGAAGCCACGGAACCCTCCTGCGGCGTCTCCCGTGTGACGTCCATGGCGGCTTGCCGGGAGATATCCCGCGTTCCGTTTTTTTCCTCCGGCTCGTGGGCGGTCGGGAGCGTACCGTCGATGGGCTTGGTCATGGACAAACTCCTTGGACGATTGGTATTTTTCTTATTCGGCGGAATCGAGCCAGGCACGGATGCGCCTGGGCAGCCGTTCCCGCCAGCGGGTCAGTAAAGCGTTCCAAAACGCCCATGAAGCATAGCCGCTAAGACTGCCGAACACAAGACCGCCCCAGATATCCGTCGGGTGGTGCATACTCAGATAAATGCGCGAAAAGGCGACCGCCGCGATCAGCAGGCCGAAACCCAGCGCGAGCGGCAGGGACGCCCTCGATCCATACCGCCAGATGAACGGCAACGCCGAACCCAGGATTTCCCCGGTATGCCCGGAAGGGAAGGACTGGTATCCCCAACCGAGGGAAAAGGGATGGAACGGGCCGCCGGTCATGGGACGGGGACGCCCCACGGCGATTTTGACCACCCGGCAGAGCAGCGCGGCAATAAGAACCTGGGCGACCAGGTAGCTCAGCACGAAAAAAATATCCTCCGGCCTTTTACGCCGTACGCCTCGCAACAGGAAAAGGACGTACACCAGATAAAAGGCGTAGAGCGCGCAATCCGAAAAAAGTTCCATGGGCGGCGTCCAGGATGGATGCGCCTTGCGGACGGCGGTAAAGAAACCATAAACCGCGTTTTCCGGACCGATGAAACAATGCAGGCCTATCAGAAGAAGAGACACGGGCACCAGGCACAGTGCGTGCAAAACAAAAGGGTATGGCGTGCGCATCGCCCTTGTATACCGGCAAAAAAACGGGTTGAAAAGCAAAAGCCGCCGGAATTTTCACCGAATAAAAGAATGGATTTTCGTTCCGAAAGTATATATATGCCCCCTTCCATCGGGTATGGTTGCGCCATGATGCATCCCCAACCCGACGGCCGAAGGTCGTGCCATGTACCCCTTTTCGTCCATTAAAGCGCGCTGGAGCGCGCCGCAGGGCTACCGTGAAGTCCTGCGCGTCGGGTTGCCCCTTATTGCAGGCATGGTCTCGTCAACCGCCATGCAGTTCACGGACAGGCTGTTTCTCAGCCATTACTCGGTCACGTCCATCGCCGCGGCCATGCCGAGCTCCATGGCCGCCATGGTCCTGCAGCTTCCGCTGGTGGGTCTGTGCGGGTACGTTTCGGTTTTTATCGCCCACTATGTCGGCGCCGGTCGGTACAAGGATGTCGGCGCGGCCCTCTGGCAGGGGCTCTGGATGGCGCTTGCCGGCACCGCGCTACTGGCGTTCGCCTGCCTCCTGGCCGAACCGTTGTTCACCTGGACGGGGCATCCCCCGGCCGTCCTTGCGGAGGAGATCGTTTATTTCCGCATTCTTACGCTCGGATCGGCTTTTTTTCTGCTTGGCGCGGTGGTGAGCGGTTTTTTTATCGGTCGCGGCCATACCCGGCCGGTGCTGATCGCCAACCTGCTCGGGGCGCTGCTGAACATTCCGTTGGACTACGCCCTCATTTTCGGTAAATGGGGCGTGCCCGCGCTGGGTATCGCCGGGGCGGGCCTCGCCACGGTCATCGGCTGGGCGTTCTGCGCGGTTCTCCTGGGCCTCGGCGTTTTCACGGCAAAAAACGACCGGGACTTCCGCGTCTTCCGTTCCTGGCGCTTCAAAGGGGCACTGTTCCTCCGGCTTTTCCGTTTCGGCGGTCCCAGCGGCATCAACCTGTTTATGGAAGTTGTGGGCTTCGCCTGGTTCACGTTGGAAGTCGGCAGGCTGGGAGAAATCGCCCTTGCGGCCAGCAACATCGCGCTTTCGGTGAACTCTCTGGTGTTCATGCCCATGCTCGGCATGAACTCCGCCGCCGCGACCCTGGTCGGCCAGGCCATGGGGGCCAAACAGCCGGAAAAGGCGGCAAAGGTCACCTACAGCGCCCTGCAACTGTGCCTCGTGTACATGCTGCCCCTCTCCCTTTCCTTTTTCTTTTTCGCGGGGCCGCTGATGGACATTTTCCGTCCGGGAGACCCCACGGTTGAATACGGGCCGATCCGGAGCACGGGGATCATCCTCATCTATTACATCGCCGTCTATTCCCTAGTGGATTCCTGCAACATCGTGTTCCTGGGCGCGCTCAAGGGCGCGGGCGACACCTTCTTCATCATGCTGATCCTGGGCGGAACGGGCCTCTTCGTGCTTGCGCTGCCCATCCTGATCTTGAAATGGCTGGGGCTCGCCTCGCTGCATCCGCTCTGGATCGTGCTGACCGTCTATGTCATGAGCATGGCGCTCTGTTCCTACCTGCGCTTCAGGCACGGTAAATGGCGCCGGATGCGCGTGGTGGACTGATCCGGGTTCCGGAAACGGCTCAAATAATTGCTTCGATATTAAGGAAGGAAGCGCCGGATCACGGTGTTGTCCCGGTCCGATTGGCGTTTTTATCCCGCCCCCGGCTCCAACGAAGGTAGTGCCTCAATGTGACTTCAGACAAGGAAGGCAAGTTGCGCGCGAAGCGAGTGTATCGAGACATCCATGAGCTTCGCGCGGGACGAGCCTGACGAAGTATCAAGCAAATTGAGCACTACCCGAACGGAAGATCGGTTGCCGTCGCTATTGCCCGGCCTGGGCGAGAATGAGCTTGACCTCGTCAAGCGAAAGCCCGGTGGACCGGGCGAGTTCCAACGGCGTTTTACCCTGGCGCGCTCCGGAAAGGATAAGCTCGCGCAAAAACCCGGGAGAACGGGTAACGGCTTCCGCCTGGTTCAAGAGGCGCGTCAGTTCGGCCGCCCGTTCCTCAAGCCGCACGTCGAGTTGTTTCAATACCTGTTGCCGGTCGGCAAAGCTGGTGATGAGGTCCTTTTCCAACCGCGCGTTCTGCTCGAGGTTTGCCAGAAGCGACGCCTGCCCCGCCTGGAGCTTGAGCAAAAGCTCCTCGGATTTGCGAAGACGGCGGAAAAAGGAAAGAAGCAGAAAAAAAAGAACGAATTCAAAAAGGGTTACAAGGGCCAGAAGCCAGAAAGTTACCTGCATGGGTGCCTCGGGTGGTGCGAAATCGCGAACGGAAACGGCGTATTTCCGTTGCCCGCAAAAACATACGTGATTGCGGCGGCGAAGACAACATTACACCTTGAGGTTCACAATGTTCCCGGCCCAGGGAGTGTCGGGGGAGCTATCAGGCTGCTCCTCCGGCGGCGGTTCGCCCCGGCGCCGGGGCGTATCCCCGGATGCCCCCCCGCCGTGTCCATCTTTTTCCGACTTGAGGGCGCGATTCTTCGCCGTCTTTTCCGGCTCGGCTATGGCGTCCTTTTGCTGTTTGAGCGCTTCGGGGGCCGCCTGCTGCGCCGTCTGGCGGGCTATCTCGGGCTGCCCCTGCGCCTCGTGCGCTATGCGGTCGGCGTATCCCAGCTGGGCCAGTTGGGTCACGGGTATGTTTATCTGGCTCATACTACCTCCCGTTTTCGCGGTGCGGTCGGTGCCGGCGGCAAAAGGTCCCCTTATTGCACGATATAATCCTGGATCAGTATTTCCGAAACCTTGCCGCTGCCGAGATGCTCGTTCATGACCGTCATAAGATCGCTCTTGAACGCCTGCACCCTGGTTTCGTCCCTCAACGATAATATCGGCTGATTGCGCAAATAATAAAAGAGCGCGTCCCGGAGAACGAGTTTTTTTCCGTTCATTTCTCCGAACAGGACGGGGTTATCCGTGGGAACGCTGAACGTCAGGGTCAGAAAACGGCTGTTGCCTTCGGTATCTTTCAATTCCACCCAGAAAGGTTCCCACTGCATGGTAAACTGGGGTGTGGGCGCTTCCGGCAAAGTCCTTGGGGCCAAAACGACCTTTTCCGGCTCGTCGGGAGACGCGGCGACCGGTTCATCCC
>JAJBSY010000344.1 GCA_020861205.1 Deltaproteobacteria bacterium
AGCATTGCATGTGAAAAATGCTCTATCGGGGTCTGCCGTACCAGCACAAACCGTTGGGGGTTGGGGAAAACCCCGCCGCGCGCAACGCGTCCGCCGTCGGCGTCGCCATAACGGGCAGGCCGTCGGCGGTCGCGATGGTAAAGGTACCGGAGCCGCTCCGCGCGAGCGCCGCGGCGAGAGCTTCAGTCGCCTCGTGGAGAATTCCGGCCGCATCGGGTCCGGATTCCGGGATGAAGGTGAGCAGTTGCCGCCCCCCGCGAGACAGCCAGAGTACCACCCGGCCGCCCCGGATGACGACAAGGGCGCCGGGATGCCTGGAGGGTTTCATCCCGGCCGGGTGGACCGGCCAGGGCAGGGCCGCGCCGTACGGGTTGGCCGGGTCGGCGGCGGAAAGCGCCACGGCCGGAGCGTTTCTCCGGTCTTCGCCGGCCAGTTCGCGCAGGCGGTCGATCGTCGCATGGTCGGCAAACTGCGCGGCGCCGAGCCCGTCCACGAACCGGCCCCGCAAAACCCGCCCGGCGTCCTCCATGCCGCGAAAAATCCGCTGGAGCAAGGGAAAGCCTCCGGGAATTTTTTCCGCCACGGCGACGCCGCGCGTGACGACCCCGTAGCGGTCGAGAAGGCTCTCGGCCGTCGCGAGCGCGCGGGCCGTGTCCGGGACGGGCTCGCGCGGAACGATCGACCACCTGCCCGCCAGCGAGGGATCATCGTAATCGGCCGGGCCGGGTACGGCCGTTTTGGACAGGAACGAATACGAACGGTACGCGCCCCCGGGAAACCGCCGCCGGACGGTTCGCCGTTTCGCTGCCTGCCTGGGCGATCCGGGGCCGGTAAATCCCCGGAGGGCGGCCCAGGAGTCCGAGGTGATATGCCCGGACCAGGCAAGATTCCACAGCGCGTCGCGCAAATCGGTCCGCGTCACGGGATCGGTGGAAAACGCCGTGTCCCGGTCCAGGGCGGGGCGGATCAGGGCATGTTCCGCGATCTGGCGCGCGAAGTAGGCGCCGCCGTCACCGAGCACGGCCAGAACCGCCTGCTCCAGTCCGGTCAGGGTTTCCCCGCCGGAATCGGAGAAAGCCGGGAGGGTCTCCGGCGCGAATTCGCGCAGATGGAGAGCGGCGAGTCCGTCATGATCGCCAAGGCGCCCGCGTCCGGCCCACAGCGCCTCGCCGGCGGCGACAAGCCCGTCCAGCATCCCGCTGGCGTAATCCCGCACGCGGGACGGCAGAATGTGGCTTTCCCAAAGCGAGGCGGGCAGGGGAATTCCCGCGAGCTGCTCGATGACGCGCGCAACGCCGTCCGCTCCCTGCAACGCGGCCCGGCAGCCGGGGACGGCGGGCGAGGATGACGGTTCGACCAGAAATTGCCGCTCAAGGAGTTGCCGCGCGTATGCATCCCCCCCAACCGGGCGGGCGGCTTCACGGGCGGCCTGGAGGGACCGCGCGCGCAGGCGGCGGAAGACCTCGTCCCATACCCACCCGTGGTTGCCCAGGGCCCCGTCGCGTCGCTCCCCGTCCGGCGGATGTTCAGGCGGAAGGGGCGAGGCCGCGCTGAAATCTCCGGGCAGCAGGCGCCCCTGGTCGCGCAAACGGGCCAGGACGTCGTCGGCTACGGCCGCGCCCAGCCCGAACCTCGAGGCGGCTTGGCCGGTTGTGAACGGGCCGTGGGTTCGCGCGTAGCGGGTGAGCAGGTCCAGCAGCGCGTCCGGGGCGGGTTCCAGGAACACGTCCGGTATGCCACCGGGCAGGGTTGCGCCGAGGCCGTCGCGCAGCCGCGCGGCGTCTTCCACGGCCGCCCAGCGTTCGACGCCGGCGATGCGTACCGGAATGGCCCGCCGCGCGGCCGAGAGAGCCGCCAGGTGCTCTTTCGCCCGGGCCGGAAGGGTTTCGTCACCGGGACTGTCCGGCCTCAGCCGGGCGGCCACCTCTTCCGGCGACAATGGGCCGAGCTCGCGCAACAGGTCCGCCACGCCCTCCAGGCCGGCGGCCCGCCGGTCGGGCGCTGTGCGTTGCAGTTCCGCCGCTATCCGTTCCACGACGGCGGGGTCCAGCAGCTCGCCGAAATCCGCCTGCCCGAGAAGGTCGCTCAGCAAACCGGCATCAAGGGACAGAAGCGCCGCGCGCCGTTCGGCAAGGGGGGCGTCATCCCCGTACATGAATTCGCCGACATAGCCGAACAGCAAATTGGCGGCGAAGGGGGAAGGGGTTTCCGTCGTCACGTCCACAAACCGGATCGCGCCTGATTCCACGCGCGCCATCAGGCGTTGCAGGGCCGGAAGATCGTAGACGTCCCGCAGGCACTCGCGCGCGGTTTCGATCAGAATCGGAAAGTCGGGATATTCGCGGGCCACTTCCAGAAGCTGCCCGGCGCGCAGCCGTTGCTGCCACAAGGGCGAGCGGCGTCCGGGAGCGCGGCGCGTGAGCAGTAGGGCGCGGGAGGCGCACTCCCGGAACCGGGCCGTGAAAAGGGCGGACGTGCCCACGGCCCCGGTGACGATCCGTTGCAGGCCTTGCGGATCGAACACGAACAGTTCCGCGCCCGGCAGCCGACCCTCGGCCTCCGGAATGCGGGCCACGATCCCGTCGTCGCTGGGGACGACAGAAGCGTCCACGCCGAAGCGTTGGCGGATGCGGTCGGCCACGGCCAGCGCCCAGGGGGCGTGCACCCGCCGCCCGTAAGGGGAGTGCAGCATGAGCCGCCAGTCTCCCCGTTCGTCGTGGCAACGTTCGACGACGAGCGTTTTGTCCGTGGGCAACGCGGTCGTGGCGGCGCGTTGTTCCGCAAGCAGCCGGCGCAGGTTCGCCGCCGCGTTGTCATCCAGGCCGGCGGCCCGCAGCCGGTCGCTCGCGGGTCCGGCATCCAGGGCGTTCTCCATGTCGCGGAGAAATTCGCCGATGGCTTCGCCGAGCTCGGCGTCCCGCCCCGGACCTTCTCCATGCCAGAAGGGCAGGCGCGCCGATTTGCCCGGCGCGGGAACGACGACCACCTGGTCGTTCGTGATTTGCCGGATGCGCCAGGACGCGGTCCCGAGGGTGATGACGTCGTTCACCCGGGATTCGTAAACCATCTCCTCGTCAAGCTCGCCCACCCGCCGCGCGCCGGCACGCTCCTCTCCCTCGGGCAGCACCACGCGGAAGGTTCCCCTGTCCGGAATGGTGCCGCCGTTTACGACCGCCAACCGCTGCGCCCCGGGCCGAGGCGTCAGGATGCCGGTATTCCTGTCCCAGACCAGCCTGGGCCGGAGCTCCGCGAACGCCTCGGATGGGAAGCGGCCCGCGAGCATGTCCAGGGTGGCGTCGAACGCGGCGCGCGGCAGGGACCGGAAGGGGTCGGACCGCCGGACCGCCCCGTACCACGAGTCAACGTGCAACGGGTCCATGGCGACGGCGGCGACAGTCTGCTGGGCGAGGATGTCGAGGGGGTTCCGCAGGGGGACGACGGCTTCCAGGCGGCCGTGCAGCATGTTTTCCACCGTTACGGTCGCGTCCACGAGATCCCGGCGGGTGCGCGGGTATACAAGGCCGGAAGGCGTGCCGCCGACCTGGTGGCCGGACCGGCCTACCCGTTGCAGCCCGCTGGAAACCGATGGAGGGGCCCCGACCTGGATGACCAGGTCCACCGTGCCCATGTCGATGCCCAATTCGAGGCTGGAGGTAGCCACCACGCAGCGCAGCTCGCCGGTTTTCAGCTCCTGCTCGATTTCCGTCCGCCGTTCCTTGGAAACGGAGCCGTGATGCGAACGGGCGATAAGGGGCGGCAACCCGACGGCCCGAGCCCCCGTGCCGCCGCTGGCGGAACCGTAATGGAGCGGTTCCGCCTCTTCGACCGGGGCCTCCCCGAACCGTTCGGCGTACAGCTCGTTGAGCCGGGCCGTTAACCGCTCGGCAAGCCCGCGCGAATTGACGAACACGATGGTCGAACGGAAGGCCAGCACTTGCTCCAGGATGGCGGATTCAACGTGGAACCAGATGGAGCCCGCGCGCCCGGCCCGCTCGGCCGAACCCGAGGAAGGCGCGGGCAGGTCCGTCATGTCTTCCACCGGCACCACGATCCGCATCTCGAGGCGTTTGCACGGGGAGGGGTTGACCACGGTTACGGGGAGCGTGCCGCCCAGAAATTCGGCGACGCGCTCAACGGGACGCACGGTGGCGGAAAGGCCCACCCGCCGGGCGGGGCGGGGGAGAAGCAGGTCGAGGCGTTCCAGGCTCAGGGCGAGGTGCGCGCCGCGTTTCGTGCCCGCGACGGCATGAATCTCGTCAACGATCACCATTTCCACGCCGCGCAAAGTCTCCCGCGCCTTGGAGGTCAGCATGAGGTACAGGGACTCGGGCGTGGTTATCAGGATATCAGGGGGACGGCGCACGAGGGAAGCGCGCTCGGAAGCCGTGGTGTCCCCGGTGCGCATCCCGACGGTCAGCGTAACGTCCGGGTCGCCCCGTCTTTTCCGCTCGGCCGCGATTCCCCGCAGGGGGACGCGCAAGTTCTTCCGGACGTCCGCGCCGAGAGCTTTGAGCGGGGAGATATACAGCACCCGGGTGCCCGCAGCGTGCGGCCGGTCCGTATGCTCAGGGCCGCCGCGTCCCGGTTCCCCGAAAAGCCTGTCGATGGAATGCATAAACGCGGCCAGGGTTTTCCCCGACCCGGTCGGCGCGATGACAAGGGTCGAGCCGCCGCCGCGGATCGCATCCCAGGCTGCCGTCTGAACGGGGGTCGGGGAGGCGAAGGCCGAAGAGAACCAATTCCGCGCTGCCGGGGAAAATCCGGCCAAACCGGTCTGGGATGAGGGCGAAGGAGCGGCGTTCTCAGCCACGCGCGCCTCCCGGGACGCCGGGTATCGGTGGAGGGGTCTTTTCCATATTTTCCACGCGGGGAAGCCGTAAGAAAATCCCGTCTCCGCGTTCGGGAACTATATACGGAGGCGGTCACAACGACAAGAAGGGGAGATGTAACGCGGCGCGCGCTGGAAAATTTGAAAACAGTCTGAATGCAGCCGGATCACGCCGATATTGCGGCGTTGGGACTTTGGCGGCTGAGGGCCGGATGCGGCACTTCGCCTGCTGCGAAAATGCCGCATCCGGTGAAGCCGGGGAAAGGCGTTTTTCCCGGCGTTTGGATGATCCGCAAACCCTTCCGCTAGAATTCCACGCGCGGGTCGTGCGTGCCGTAGATGATAC
>JAJBSY010000193.1 GCA_020861205.1 Deltaproteobacteria bacterium
AAGAACTTCGGCTTTTCCCTCAAATCCAGTAGAGTCTGCACATACTTATAGATATTCTTTGACATCTAGATGAACGGTTTCAGGTACAGGGCCGACAAAACGGTTTTAATGCGCTCGTAAACGCCTATCCGCGTCGCCAGGTCGATGATGGTGACAAGGTCGAGGGGGCGGGAGCCGAGGTTGATTACCCGCTCGTACATGGCCGGAGGGATCAGGTCGATCTCGTCGAAGGAAACGGCGTACGGACAGCCTTCCCGGTAAGCCGGGATGCCGGGATAGTACGGATGGTAAACCAGGTGCGTCACCCCGACGGCCAGCAATTGGCTGATCGCCTGGGTTGTGGTCTCCTCCACGTTGTTGACCAGTAGGACGTCCGCGCCCGCGGGAAGGTCGTAAAGCGTGTGAATGGTCTCGATGTTCACGGTGCGGGCGGCGGTGATCGTCTCCGACCCCGGCGGGATGTGCCGGATGGCCTGGTCGTATATGTGCGGGCTGGTGATGAGGGCAAGTTCCAAGGACGTGAGCGAGTGCGAACCGTCTCCCGCCCGGTAGTCGAAGACCTCGAAATCGACCAGGCTCCCGAAAATATCCGCGAGCTGCTTGACGATGGCGGCGGCGGTATCCGATGTGGAGGAGAGTATGGTGACCGTCGGTTTTTTCTTCATGCGGGATCCCATAGGGTCAGGGTGGGAGAGGGCGCCGCAGGGGCGCGTCCGGCGCGGCCCGCTGCCGGGATGCGAACCCGGGAGAGACGGCTGGCCGCGGTCCGCGCAACCATAGCCAAAAGCCCGCCGTTTATCCAGAACTTCGCCGCCCGCTCGGATGCGGCCGCTTTGCCGAATCCGCGCTCCCCTCGTTTCCCGGCGACAGCCCCGGCCTGACGGCGCTTTGCTCACGCGCCCCTACGGTACAGGCGCCGGGCACACCGAGCTGCCGCCTTATTGCGGGCTTTCTTGACGATGAGCGCGTATCCGGCATATCGTATAACGCTTTTCGAAGCGATGATTACCAGGCGCCGCCGGTTCCGGGACCGGCCCGCATCCAGTAAACCTCCATCCCAGGCGGGGTGTCATGTTCGATTCCGAAAAACGCGCGTTCATAGCCGTTTCCGGCGACACGCCGGTGTGCCTGATTCCCAAAATGGCCAACCGGCACGGCCTCATAACCGGCGCTACCGGGACGGGGAAAACCGTAACCCTGCAGACCATGGCCGAGACGTTCAGCCAGATGGGCGTTCCCGTATTCGCCGCCGACGTCAAGGGGGATCTTTCCGGGGTTGCCACCAAGGGCGGGAATAAGCAAAGCGTGGTGGAGCGCGTGGAGCAATACGGCCTCGCGGAAAAAGGCTTCGCGTTTCAGGCGTTTCCCGTGCAATTCTGGGATGTTTTCGGCGAGTCGGGTACCCCGGTGCGGGCCTCCGTCTCGGACATGGGGCCGCTTCTCCTCAGCCGCCTGCTTACTCTCAACGATACCCAGTCCTCCGTGCTGACAATCCTGTTCACAATCGCGCGGGACGAAAACCTCGCCCTCGTCGATCTCAAGGATATGCAGAAGATCGTGGAGTACGTGGCCGAAAACGCGGACAAATACACCACCGCTTACGGCAACATCGCCACGGCCAGCCTCGGCGCCATCCAGCGCGGCCTCGTGGCCCTGGCGCAGGAAGGCGCGGACAACTTTTTCGGTGAACCCGCCCTGAACATCGACGACCTTATCCAGACGGACGGCGAGAAGGGCGTCGTCAACGTCCTCGCGGCAGACAAGCTCATGCGATCGCCCAGGGTTTACACGACGTTCCTCCTCTGGCTCATGACCAAACTGTTCGACGTGCTGCCCGAGGCAGGCGACCCGGACAGGCCCAAGCTTGTGTTTTTCTTCGACGAGGCCCACCTGCTGTTCAGCGACGCGCCCAAGGCCCTCCTGGAAAAAGTCGAGCAGGTCGTCCGGCTCATCCGCTCCAAGGGGGTCGGCGTGTATTTCATCTCGCAGGTACCGTCGGACATGCCTGATTCCGTGCTCAGCCAGCTCGGGAACCGCGTGCAGCACGCCTTGCGGGCCTACACCCCCAAAGACCAAAAAGCCCTCAGGGCGGCGGCCCAATCTTTTCGGGCCAACCCGGCCTTTGATACGGAAACCGCCATCGCCGAGCTGGCAACCGGTGAAGCCCTGGTATCCTTCCTGGACGAAAAAGGCGCGCCCTCCCCGGTGGAACGGGCATTCATCCTGCCGCCCCAAAGCCAGGTAGGCCCGCTGGACGCGGCCGTGCGCGACCGGATGATCAAATCGTGCCTCCTTTACCGGCACTATGCGGAAAGCCAGGACCGCGAGTCCGCCTTCGAGATTCTTTCCCGACAGCAGCAGGATGCGCGGAGCGCCAAGGAGGACGCCGCCCGGCAAAAAGAAGAGGAGGCCCGCCGCAAGGAGGCGGATAAAGAAGCGGCGAGCCGCCGGAAAGAGGAAGAAAAGGCCAGGAAGGAAGAAGAAAAAATCCGGGCGGCCCGTGAAAAACAAGTGCAACGCGAAGCCGAACAGCAGAAGAAATTCTGGGTGAGCACCGCCAAGTCCGTTTTCGTCCCCCTTGTGCGGCAGGCTCTCGGGTCATTATTTAAAAAACGCTGAGGAAAACGCCTATGAAAAGTTTCATGGATCTCTGCCTCCGTCGCCAAAGTTGCCGCGATTTCGCGGACAAACCCGTGGAGCACGACAAGCTCGCGCAATGCGTGGAAGCCGCCCGCCTCGCCCCCTCCGGCTGCAACGCCCAGCCCTGGAGTTTCGTAGTGGTGGAAAATCCGGCCGTGGTGGCGGAAGTGGCCAAGTGCGCCCAGCAACTCGGCGCCAACGAATACATTGCCAAGGCCAAGGCGTTCGTCGTCGTGCTCGAGGAACACGCGGTTCTCATGCCCCAGATTCGCAAGCTCATCGACAGCCAATATTTCGCCAAGGGCGACCTTGGCGCGGCTGTGCTTACCGTTTGCCTGCAGGCCGAAGACCTCGGCTTGGGCACCTGCATCGTGGGCATCTACGACCGGGAAAAAATAAGCGACCTTCTCGGCATTCCAAGGGAAAAACAGTTCGGCGGGCTCATCGCCGTGGGATACCCGGCCAGCGACAAGGTACGGGGCAAGGTGCGCAAGCCGCTCGAGGATATCGTCCGGTACGTGTAGCGGAACCCGGCAAGCGGTGAGGCGTCCCACATCCCGGCCCAGGGACGCCGAGCTTGGGCCGGGTCTTTTTGCCGCGCCGTTCCTTACGCCGCATCCGGCTCGGTCAGCCCGACCAGGTCGTACACCCGGGATTCCACGATATCCGCCGCGACCATCTTCCCGGCCGCAACCCCGGGACCGCTGACGTACGTCAACCCGTCGATCTCCGGCGCCTGGAACCACGTCCGCCCGGTAAACAGCCCCGGCCAGTCCGGATGTGGCGCGTCAACAAGAACGTCCATGCGCTCGCCGACGAACGTCTCGAGCAACGCTTCGCTGATGGACGCCTGCAACGCCATCAGGGCGTTACGCCGTTCTTCCTTGACCGCGGCCGGGACCTGCCCCGGCATGGCCGCCGCGGCGGTTCCCTCTTCCGCCTGGTAGGCGAACACGCCGAGATGCGTGAACCGCGTCCGTTCGACAAAATCGTAAAGGGTCTTGAAGTGCGCGTCCGTTTCGCCGGGAAAGCCGACGATAAGGCTCGTCCGCAGCGCCGCCTCCGGAAAGAACTCGCGCACCCTATCCAGGACCTTGCCCGGGTCGCGCGCAAAGGGTCTGCCCATGCGCGCGAGCACGTCCGGGTGGGCGTGCTGCACCGGGATATCGAAATACGGCACGAAAGGCCGCCCGGCATCGCGCAAAAAGCCCAGGAATTCCCGGGACAGTCCCGCCGGGTACATATAGAGAACGCGCAACCAATCCAGCCCCCGGAGCGGCAGAAGCCGCTCCATCAGCGCCCTGAGGCCCTTTTCGGCGGGCAGGTCCCTGCCCCAGGCGGTCGTATCCTGCGCGACCAGGATCAGTTCGCGAACCCCGTAGCCGAGCAGTTCTTCCGCTTCCCGGACAAGCGCATCCCGGGGCGTGCTGGAAAAGCCGCCACGGATGGAGGGGATGGTGCAAAAGGAGCAGGTGTGGTCGCACCCGTCGCTGATCTTGAGCCAGGCATAGGACGGCCCGGTGGACAAAAAGCGGGTCCCGGAGGGCCGGGCCGGCGACGGCGGCATACGCTCCGCCAGAGCCCCGGCCAGCTTTACCGGCCAGGCGCCGAGATCGCGGTTGTCAAGCCAGAGATCCACTTCCGGCAGTTCCGGAGCGAGCACGGCCGCGCCGTACCGCCCCACCAGACAGCCGGAAACGACCAGCAGCGGTTTTTTCCCCGGCGCGGTTTGCGCGATATCTTCGATCGTTTCCGCGATGACGGACACGGACTCCCGGATGGCCGGTTCTATGAAGGCGCAGGTATTGATGATGACGCAATCGGCCTCGTCGATAGTATCCACAGGAGTCATCGCCGGAACGGAAGCCAGCAGGCGTTCCGCGTCCACCCGGTTCTTGGGGCAGCCCAAACTGACGGAATAGATATTTGCCATGAAGGACTCGATAGTTATATAAGAATTGCGGTCCGGGTTCACCCGGCGCGGAAAAACGGTCCGGCGGAAAACGCGGGAACCGGCACTAAAGTCCGTCAGTCTATGACGGGAGGATTTCCCATGCAACTGCAAATTACGCCCGGCGCGCCGGACAACACGCTCTTCAACGACCTTATCGACCAGTTCGAAGAGGATATCGTCATCGTCGATATGAAAGGAACGATCCTGAACCTGAACAAAAGCCTCCTCGAAGCCTGGGGCGGCACGCGCGCCGACTACGTCGGGAAAACCTGCGGCGAAGTGCAAAAGCCGGAATTGGCCTGTTTCAACAGCCAATCCTTTTTCGACCGGGTGCTCCAGGAAGGGCAGCGCGTTTCGGAAACCTATACCGACGTCACGCCCGACGGCCGCATGAACTATTACCACGTCAACGCCTTTCCCCTGCGTGACGCGAACGGCGAGATCTGCCGCCTGGTCCTCACCCGCCGGAATACCACGGCCGAGATGCAGATAGAACAGCGCCTGTACCAATCCCAGAAAATGGTGGGCATCGGCGAGCGTTCGA
>JAJBSY010000064.1 GCA_020861205.1 Deltaproteobacteria bacterium
GGGGCGCACCGAGCCGGCTTCCAGGGTGAGGGACCGGATGGGAAAGCTGCCTTCGACCCGGCAATAACAGATGGCGTCGTCGCCGCGGATAAGGGAGAAATACACCGTGTCCAGGATGTCGGCGGCCAGATTTTCCAGATAGGGGCGGGTCCGCTCGGCCAGGGCGAACCGCTCCCGGGCCTTGTGTTTCCACGCGAAAATTTTGTCCCCGATGTAAAAGCGGGAGGTCGCCGGGTCATGGATCGCCAGGCCGTGCGCCGTCAGTCCCGCCAAGGCGCGGTGAACCACTGTTTTCTTCAGGTTGGTGGCAACGACCACGTCGGTGAGCCGCATACCGTCCTTGCCCGATTCCGCCAGGGCGTCCAGAATCAGCGTCGCGCGCGCGATGTTTTGGTGTGCGCCGTTGCCCATGGTTTCTTCGTAAGAGTTTTTCACTGCTTTTTCCCGTATACCGCGCCGTATGGCGGATAACGCCGTTGTTTTGCCGCTCGGCTGACGCCGAAGGGTTGACATAAAGGGTTTGAGCTAGTATTGTCCGATAAGCAGAACTTGAGTTCTGCTAAACGGAACAACAGGGCGTGCAGCCTCGATCGCCTCCGTCATTATGGTATAATTTTCAGTCCGCGCCTAGAGGGAAGATCATGGGAAATATCGGTTTCATCGGCCTCGGCATCATGGGCAGGCCCATGGCAAAGAACCTTTTGGCGGCATCCGGTTCCCTTTTTGTCCACGATCTCAATGAAAGCGCCGTGGCGGACCTCGTCGCTCGCGGAGCCCGGGCGGCAACCCCTTCTGAAATGGCCGGGCTGTGCGACATCGTCTTCCTGATGCTTCCCAACGGGCCCATTGTCTCCTCCGTATTGTTCGAACCGTGCGGCGTCGCCCCGAACGCCCGGCCGGGCCTCATCGTCTGTGACATGAGCACGACCGAGCTTGCCGAGGCGCGTTCTTTCGCGGAACGCCTCGCGGCCATGGGTATCGATTTTATGGACGCGCCGGTAAGCGGCGGCGAACCCAAGGCGGTCAGCGGCGAGCTGGCCATCATGGCCGGCGGCGAGGAGCGGTGTTTCACCGCCGTCGCTCCCTATCTCAAGGCCATGGGCGGGCAGGTCAACCGTGTCGGCGGGCACGGTTCCGGGTGCGCGGCGAAGCTCATCAACCAGATTCTGGTGCACGTCACCATGGCCGGGGTGTGCGAAGCCTACGCGCTGGCCGAAAAACTGGAGGTTGACCTCGGAACGGTCTACAACGCCGTGGGCATGGGTTCCGCTTCCAGCGCCATGCTGCATAACCGGACGGGGAAAATCCTGAATCGGGACTTCACCTCCGGCGCCAAGGTTTCCATCGTTCACAAGGACATCAAGAACGTCCTGGCAGCCGGCAGGGACGCCGATATGCCCCTGCCCCTGACCGCGACGGTTTTCGACCTGCTCAAGGCGGCCAAGGCCGCCCGGTTCCAGGATGACGACGTAACCCGGCTGCTCACCATTTACGAGCGGCTGGGCGGCATAGCCGAGCAATAACCATACGGAGGCCACCATGCTGCATCTGCCGGGAACCATCGCCCGTATCGTGACATTCAAACTCAAGCCGGGCGCCGATTTTGTGGAAAGTCTCAACCAGGCTTGCAAGGCTCACGGCGTGCGGAGCGGCTGCATCCTGACGGCCATCGGCAGCCTGGACGGGGCCGAATTGAAAGTTCCCATGGTCCGCCCGGAGCTCAAGTTCGGGTACGGCTACGGCCCGGACCCCATCCGGGTCACGGGTCCCCTGTCGCTCGTCTCCATGTCCGGGTTCATCTGCCACGCGGATGACGGCGCCATCGAGCCGCATCTGCACGTAACCCTTGCGGACAGCGAGGGCAAGATCCATGCGGGGCACCTCGTTCTCGAGAACGTGCGGGTCCTGCTGACCGTGGAATGCGTCATCGGCGTGTTCGGCGGCATTGACATGCGCATGATCACCGACCCGGATCGCGGGATTCGCGTCGTGCGGATGGAAGCGTCGGAGCAGGGCCGCTAGGCGCCCTTCCGTCCTTCCCGCGCAGGGCCTTGCGAGTCCTCCGGCTCCTTCATGCGAACACACCGCGAAGCCGCCTGCGCATACAAAAGCAACCCTACGCGCCAAGCGTAACCAAGGAGAAACCCTATGTCCAGCGCACAGTGCAAAGGCGGCAGAATGACCGGGGGCCGAGCCCTCGCCGAAATGTTGAAAATCTGCGGCGTCGGTCCCATGTTCGGCATGGGCGGTTTTCAGATGCTGCCCTTTTATGAAGGGATTCGCGCCCTCGGCATGGAGCACTACCTCATCACCGACGAGAACAACGGCGCTCTCGCGGCCGACGCCTACGCCCGGATGACGGGCCGCCCGGCCGTCTGCGACGGGACAACCGGCCCCGGCGCGGCCAACCTGGCAACAGGCCTGATCGAATCCCTCAACGCGGGCGTTCCGGTTATCGCGGTGGTGGGCGATACGCACCGGGCGCACTCCTGGAAAAACATGACGCAGGAAGCGCGTCAGATGGAGCTGCTCCGCCCCTGCGTGAAGGAGCTTATCAGGGTGGAAGTGGTCGCCCGCGTCCCCGAGCTTGTGCGCCGGGCTTTCGCGGTGGCTACCGGCGGCCGCCCCGGCCCGGTCCTGCTCGACCTTCCCGAAGACGTGATGCACGGCGACCACGAGTTCAAGCCCGAAGATTTTTACGTGAACGAGCGCATCCTGTCCGCGCCGTCCATCCGGACCCGCCCGGCCCGCGCGTCCGTCTCCGAAGCGGCGGACATGCTGGCCAAGGCCAAGCGGCCCATGATCCTGGCCGGCGGCGGCGTGCACCTTTCCCAGGCGCAGCAAGCCCTTAACGACTTCGCGCAGGAGTTTGCCATCCCGGTCGCCTACACCATGAGCGGCAAGGGCGTCGTGTCGGACACCGGCGATTTGTCCGTTGGGCTGTTCGGCCGTTACAGCCGCATCGCCAACGATCTCATGGACGGGGCCGACTGCCTTTTCGTGATCGGCTGCAAGCTCGGGGAAATCGCGAGCAAACGGTACGAATTGCCCAAGGCGGGCATCCCCCTCATCCACCTTGACATCGTGCCCGAGGAAATCGAGCGGTGGGCAAAAACCAGCGTGGCCCTCTGGGGCGACGCCAAGGAGAGCCTGCTGGACATCGCTCCCGTTCTGCGCAAGAAACTGGGCGGTCCGGTCTCCCGTCCGGAATATTTCGCGGAGATCAAAAAGCGCAAGGCGGACTGGTTCGAGGTGGCCCGCGCCCGCTACGAGAGTAACGAAGCGCCCATCAACATGGGCCGGATGATGGCGGAACTCAACAAGTTCATGCCCGAGGACGGCGTTTTGATCGTGGACGGCGGCTTCGCGGCCCACTGGGGCGCCCTCTTGTACGACACCAAGTCCGTGGGCCGGACCTTCATCGCCAACCGGGGATTCGCGTCCATCGGCTACGGCATCCCGGCCGCCATCGGCGTGTCACTGGCCTCCAAATACGGCGGCCTCAAAGGACCCGTCGTGAGCGTCACCGGGGACGGGGGACTGAACATGTCCATCGGCGAGCTGGATACAGCCATGCGCGCCAAGACGCCCTTCATCCTGCTGGTGGTCAACAATGCGGCGTCCGGCTACGTGCGCGCCTTGCAGCACGCCTTCTACGGCGAAGGCTGCTACCAGTCCAGCGCCATCACGGACACGGATTACGCGGCCGTCGCCCGCAGCTACGGCTGCCACGGCATCCGGGTCGAAAAGCCCGAAGACCTGCAGGACGCGCTCCGGCAGGCCGCTAACAACACGGATAAACCCACCGTCGTCGACGTGGTTGTAACGCGCGACCCGGGTCAGATGCTGCCTGCGGCGGACAACAGGGCCCTGGCCTTCCGCGCGGGGGACAGGCCGGTTTGATCCGGGAACCGCGCACACGGCGGACCCGGGAAGGCGTGCCTTCCCGGCATTCCCTTTGGGGGGGCGGGTTACGGCGTGCGGTAGTCCGCTCGCGGAGGAAGGCAAGGTCTTCCGGCGCGGGCTTTACCGTCCCGGACCCGCATCCGGGCGGGAGGAGCGCGGCGCTTCCTCCCGCCATTCCGCGGCGCGTGCTCTGCGCGTGAAGCGTGGCCGTTTTTTCCACGGAAAAACGGCGGCACTATTTTTATACAGGAGAAGGTATGAATTTTTCAGGACAAAACGCGATTATCACGGGCGCCGGTTCCGAACGGGGTTTCGGGAGAACCATCGCCCATTTTCTGGCGGACCGGGGATGCAACATCGTGGTTTCCGACCTGGATGAAGCCGGTGCCAGGGAAACGGCCAGGCAGGTGGCGGCCAAAGGCCGGAAGGCGGCCGGCATGTTCTGCGACGTCACGGAACCCGCCTCGGTCAAGGCGTCCATGGAGGAAGCCGTCAGAGTCATGGGGCAGATCCATATCCTCATCAACAACGCGGGATACACCCAGAAGATAGCTTCCCAGGATATCGGCCTGGAGGACTGGAACAGGATGATCACCGTGCACATGACCGGGGCGTTCCTGTGCGCGCAGGCGATCATTCCCCATATGACCGCCAAGGAATACGGCCGGATCGTGAGCATCAGTTCCCTCGGGATGCGCAACGGCGGCGTGACCGGCGGCGCGCACTACTGCGCGGCCAAGGCGGGCATTGCCGGATTTTCCCGCACGCTCGCCAAGGATACGGCCCGGCACGGCATCACCGTCAACTGCGTGGCTCCCGGCCCTTGCCTCACGGATATCGGCGGGCTGAAATACGAAGACAAGAGCGTGCCCTCGGACATCCTGATGGGCAGGCGCGGCAAACGCGAAGAGGTCGCGGCCGCCGTGGCCTTCCTGGCCAGCCCCCTGGCTTCCTATATCACGGGCGTCAACCTGGACGTCAACGGCGGCGCGTATTTTCCCATGTAGGCCGAGCGCCGACCGGCATTAGCTCTGGCCGCGCGGCCCATGCTCGCAGTTGTGAAATGGCGACCGCGGTATTTCGGCGGGCGCCTTTCCCCTGCATCGCGGCAGCGTCACTTCACGTGAACCGTGTGTTTTTGCACGTAATCGACCGGGTTGTAGCTTTCCTTGGCCTTGCGCAGCCCCTCGTCATCCAGGTCCTGC
>JAJBSY010000087.1 GCA_020861205.1 Deltaproteobacteria bacterium
TGCAGCGGCCTTGTGCTCGCGGCCTCGCGCATCATGCTTGAAAAAAATATCGCCGTGGCCGACGCGGTGCGCGACCGGGAAGGCGACAGCGGCCCCGGGGCCAAGGACGGTCACGACTGGGATTTCGGTTTTGACCTGATGATGAAGATCAGAGAGGGCTGGCAGCGTTGCGTGCTCCTTCCGTAAAACGCCGCCTTGCCTGAAAGGCTGACGGGTAAAACCGTCCCGACCTTCGATCCGCACGGAGCCTCGTTCACGGCCGAACTTCTGCCGCAAATCCGGGAAAACGGCTTTTACCTCGTTTCGTTCAGCAGGCAAGCGGCGCCGGATGCCCCTCCCAGCCTGCACTACCATACCGGCATCATCGTGCGCGACGGCGAAGCGGTCTGGGTTTACAGCACGACCACGCAGAGCGGCAAGGTCATCCGGCATAACCTGGCGTCGAAAGACGGCCTGCTTCGGTTCCGCAACAGCTTCAAAAACGGCAAGGGAAGCTGTAAACGCCTTACCGTCATCGCGGTTCAGTCGGAAAACCCTCAATAGCGGGAGGAAGCCGTAAGCTTCCCCCGATTCTGTCCGGCAGGCCCCCGGCATCCGGTTCGGATGCCGGGGGCCTGTTTCACCCGAGCTGGCTGGAACGTTGTCATGAAAAAGCATTTCAAAGGTACTATGCTCTACACGGCAGCCCAACGTTCCATATACTCTGCCGCCGAGCCGCCCGCATCCAGGTGGCGCAGGAGCGAGCTGCCGAAAACAAGCACGTCCGGGGGGTCGGCCATCGCCCGTACCTGGTCCGGATGGCTCAAACCGAAACCGAGGGCCACGGGTACCCGGAAGGCGTTACGTGCCCTCCCGACCGTGTGTTCGGCTTCCGGCGGCAAGTTTTTGCGCACGCCGGTCGTCCCCAGGGTGGAGACCACATAGACGTATCCCCGGGCGGTCCCGGCATATTCGCGCATCCGCTCGTCGCCGGTATTGGGTCCGACCAGCGCGATAAGGTCGATGCCGCGCGCGTCCAGCGCTTTCCGCATCGGCCCGGACTCCTCCAGCGGCAGGTCAGGCACGATAAAGCCCTGCACGCCCATGGCGGCGGAGTCGTCCGCAAGGCGTTCCAGCCCGTATTGCAAAAACGGGTTGTAATATCCCATGAACACCAGGCCGGCTTGCAAATCCGCCGCCAGGGGGCGGAGAAGGTCCAGGGTCCTGTGCAGGGTCATGCCTTTTTCCAGAACGCGCCGCGAGGCGTCTTCCACCACCGGCCCGTCGGCGACCGGATCGGAAAACGGGATGCCTATCTCGATAATGTCCGCCCCGTTCGCGTCCAGCTCGACGACCGCCCGGCAAAACCGCTCCTCATCGGGGAAGCCGGCGGTTATAAACGGCACCTTGGCGAACCGGCCCGCCTTGCGGGCCGCGATGATGCGTTCCTCTAATGACGGGCGTTTCATGCGGCACCTCCCTGGTCGTTGGCAAAAATATGCGGCAGGTGGGCCGCGATGATATCCATGTCCTTATCACCCCGTCCCGAAAGGTTGACCACCACGTGGCCGTCGGCGGGAAAAGCCCCGGGGTTCTCAAGCACCCAGGCCAGGGCGTGGGAGGATTCCAGCGCCGGGATGATGCCCTCGGCCTTGGACAGGGTCTGGAACGCGCGGAGCGCGCCGTCATCCGTGATGATCCGGTACTCCACCCGGCCCGTGCTCTGGAAAAAGGCATGTTCCGGACCGACGCCCGGATAATCCAACCCGGCCGAAACGGAATGGGAAGGCTGCACCTGGCCGTCTTCGTCCTGCAGGAGCATACTGTATTGGCCGTGCAGCGTGCCGGGCGTTCCGAGGTTCAGGGGAGCGGAGTTGTAGCAGCCCTTTTCGCCGGTTCCGCCCGCTTCGACGCCGATGAGGCGGACGTTTGCCGCCTCGGGATCCGTCGCGAAGGGATGGAACATGCCTATGGCGTTCGATCCGCCGCCAACGCAGGCGAGCACGGCGTCGGGAAGGCGGCCGATCAGTTCCCGCATCCGCGCTTTCGTTTCCCGGCCGATCACGGTTTGGAGGTCGCGCACCAGCGTCGGGAACGGATGCGGGCCCGCGGCCGTGCCGAAGCAGTAGTGCGTGGTTTTCTGCTCCACGATCCAGTGCCTGAGCGCCTCGTTGATGGCGTCCTTGAGCGTTTTCGTGCCGCTGACGGCCGGTATCACCTTCGCCCCGAGGAGCTTCATCCTGGCGACGTTGGATGCCTGGCGCTCGATATCCGTCTGCCCCATGAAAACCGTGCACTCCAATCCCAGCCGGGCGGCGGCGGCGGCCGTCGCCACGCCGTGCTGGCCCGCGCCGGTTTCCGCGACCAGCCTGGTCTTTCCCATATGTTTGGCGAGCAATGCCTGGCCGAGCGTGTTGTTGACCTTGTGCGCCCCGGTATGGAGAAGATCTTCCCGCTTCAGCCACAAAGTGAAGCCTAACTGCTTGGAGAGCGTATCGCAGCGCGTCAGCGGCGTCGGGCGGCCCGCGAACTCGGAAAGAAGCGTATCCAGTTCCCGGCGGAAAGCTTCCCCGGGCATGATGGTACGGCAGGCCTCTTCCAGTTCGTTCAGGGGCGGCATGAGCAGTTCCGGTATGAACTGGCCGCCGAATTGGCCGAAATAGCCTTTGCGTTGTTCTGTTTTCATACAATTCCCTTTATTTGAGTGTCCGTATCATGGCCGCCAGTTGCCGGAGCCTCGCCGCGTTTTTCCTGCCCGGCGCTTCCTCCACTCCCGAGCTGCTATCCAGGGCATACGGGGCGCAGGCCGCCAAGGCGTCGTTCACGGTATCCGGCCCTATTCCGCCCGCCAGGAACCAGGGCCTGGGGATGCGCAAACCGCGCACTATTTCCCAGGCGAACGTCCGGCCCGTTCCGCCGCCGCCGTTCCCGGCATCAAAAAGAAAATACGCGCAAAACGGCGCGAAACGGTCAAGTTCCTGTTGCAGCGTTTCCGCGCCCGACTTTTCCGGCCAGAAAACCTTGATGACCCGCTCCGGCCCCAGCGCGCGGCAGACTTCCACATCCTGCCCTCCATGGAGCTGGGCGAGATCAAGGTTTCCTTCCTCCATCGCCCGTTCCACGAACGATACGGCGCCGTCCGTAAAAACGCCCACGCGCTTCGCCCTTCCGCGCGGCATGGCCGCGACGGCCGCCGGCGCGATATACCTGGGGCTTTGCGCCGCAAGAACGAACCCGGTATACGAAACGCCAAGCTCATGGCACAAGGCCACGTCTTCCGCGCGGGTAAGCCCGCAGATTTTGAGATCAGGCCCCGGCATACGCTTCCCCCAGCAATGCGGCGAGATTGGCGCCCGGATCCGGCCCATCCATGAGCGAGGTGCCCACCAGGGCGGCATCGAACCCGAGGGCGAGAAGCCCGTCCAGATCATGGCGCGTAAAAACGCCGCTCGCGCTTATCCAGGTCTCGCCCGCTTTTTTGCGGTCTATGAGGCTGTGTGAAACGCCGAGGTCAACCGCAAGGGTGTCCAGGTCCCTGTTGTTCACCTGGATGATGGACGCTCCCGCGCCCTGGGCCCGCGCGAGATCCCCGGCGTCGAACACCTCGACCACGGCTTCGAGGCCATGCGTGCCGCAGCGTTCCAGCAGGGCGGCGAGCGTTTCGTCGTCAAGCATCCGGACGATTATGAGCACGGCGGACGCCTTCGTGGCCGCCGTGGCGTCCACCTGGAGGGGGTTGAAGATAAAATCCTTGCGCAGGAGGGGCAGGCCAGCATCGGCCATGACCTCGAGATAGGCCAGGCTGCCTTTGAAGTAGGTTTCCTCGGTAAGCACGGATATGGCGCGCGCGCCCGCTTTCGCATATGCCGCCGCGACGTCTTCCGGCCCGAATTCCAGGTTGATGGCGCCTTTTGACGGCGACGCCCGCTTGTATTCCGCGATGACGGCCCGGCCGGGAGCGGCCTTGAGCGCGGCGGCGAACCCGGGCCGCTTGCCCGGTATCGGTGGCGGCATCGTCCCGTTCCTCCGCCGTTCCTCAAGAACGGCTATCTCGTGTTCCTTCGCTTTCCTGAAACGGTCAAGCATCGGCGAACCTCCTTCCCGCGCCGGAATCCACAGCCTGCCTGGCCGCTTTCATGGACCGGCTCATGAGCGCCGCGTCAAAGCCTTCCGTTCCGGCCGCCTTCGGAGAATCATCCAGCAGGTACAAGGCCAGCCCGACATTCAGGGCGAGCATGTCGCGCATGGGTTTCGGCCCCCCGCCGCGCAGGATCTCGCGCAGCACCCTGGCCGCGTCCTCCGGGCCGGTGACCGCGAGTTCCTCTTCCGTGCACGGACCTATGCCGTAGTCCGCGGGATCCAACGCCGCCTCCGCCATGTGGTCGTCCGTCACGAAGATCACGGACGCGGGCCCCATGGGCGTCACCTCGTCGTACCCGCCCGCGCCGCAGACCACCGCGCCGGTGGCCCCTCCTTTCCGCGCCAGGGTTTCCGCGACCAGCGGCAGCATCTCCGCGCGGGAAACGCCCAAAAGGTGGTGCGTGGGGCGGGCCGGGTTGACCAGGGGCCCGAGAAGGTTGAACAGGGTGCGCACGCCCAGCTCCCTCCGGATGGGCATGACATGCTTGAAGGCGGGATGGTACTTGGGCGCGAACAGGAAAACGAAATTATCCCGCTCCAGCTTTGCCGCCACATCCTCCGGCTCGATATCCAGCGGAATGCCGAGCTGTTCCAGCACGTCCGCGCTGCCGGACTTGGAGGAAACGGACCGGTTGCCGTGCTTGAGGACCTTGTGTCCCATCCCGGCCAGCGTCAGTGCCGTGGCGGTGGAACAGTTAAAGGACGACTTGCAGTCTCCGCCCGTACCCACGACGTCGATGACCGGCCCGGGAATGGGAGGCACCTGGACCGCCCTGTCCAGAATGGCGCCGACCGCGGCCCCGACTTCCACCGAGGATTCACCCTTGACCCGCAGGCCGAGCAAAAACGCGCCGGCCTGGGTGGGCGTCAGCTCGCCGTTCATGAGCTGGCCGAACACCTTGTTCGCGACGTTGGCCGGGAGGTCGTGCCCCTCGGCCAGTTCCTCGATGACCGCGGCCACCTGGCCCGGCTCCTCCAT
>JAJBSY010000420.1 GCA_020861205.1 Deltaproteobacteria bacterium
CCAACCTGACCGACGAGCAGCGCAGGGCGGTCCGGGGCGCTTCCCCGCCCGCCCTGGAGCTTGTGAAGTAACTCGCTTCCCCCGAAGTGGTGTAACTGTTCTCCAAGATCACCGGCATCAAGTAACGGCCAAACTCTTACCAGACCGATACCGGGCGGCGGGTTGCGCCGCCCGGCGCGAGGAAAGGCATGCGAATTCTCACCTGGCTCGACGAGCATTTTGAAGAAAGCTTCTGCATCGTTCTCATGGCCGTCATGACCGTGTTCATCTGCGGGCAGGTCTTTACCCGCTATGTCCTGCAGGTCGCCATGTCCTGGACCGAGGAAATTTCCCGGTACCTCTTCATTTGGACCGTTTACGTAGGCATAAGCTATGGCGTCAAGAAAAACCGGCATATCTGTATCGACGTCGTCTACAACCTCCTGCCCGAGAAATACGCGCGCTATTTCGCCTATATCGGCGATCTCCTTTTTTTGGGCTTCGCCCTCTACATCATGACCCAGGGATACGGCGTGTTTTTGCGTATCGTCGCGTCCGGACAGACCTCCCCGGCCTGCGAGCTTCCCATGTGGCTGGTTTACGGCGCGTTGCCTTTCGGGATGGGGCTTTCCGCGTTCCGGATCATCCAGGGCATGTGGCGCAGAACGAAAGCCATGGCGATATCGAACTGACCGGGCCGCGCCCGATATTACGGAGAGCACGTATGTCCACCCCAGCAGTCTTGTTTACGGCACTCGTCATCTGTCTGCTTTTGCGTGTGCCCATCGGCATCTCGCTCGGCATCGGGACGCTGATGGCGATCCTGAGTTCCGGCGTCGTTTCCACCCGCTACCTTGCCCAGAGCATGACCACGGCCCTCGACTCCTTCCCTCTCATGGCGGTGCCCTTCTTCATTCTGGCCGGGGAAATCATGGGAACGGGCGGCATATCAAAACGCCTTCTCCATGTGGCCAACGCCTGGCTGGGGCATATCACGGGCGGCATGGCCCTCGTGACCGTGGCCGCCTGCATGTTCTTCGCGGCCATATCCGGCTCCGCGCCCGCGACGGTCGCGGCCATCGGCGGCCTGGTCATCCCCGAAATGCTGCGGCAGGGATACGACAAAAAATTTACCTGCGGCCTGGTCGCGTCTGCCGGCAGTCTGGGAGTCGTCATCCCTCCCAGCATCCCGATGGTGCTGTACGGCGTGGCCGTCAGCGTGTCCATTTCCGACCTCTTCATCGCGGGCATCATCCCGGGCCTCATGATCGGCGCCGGGCTTATGCTGTACGCCTATTTCTACTGCAAAAAAAAGAACTATACCTTCGCCTCCGGGAAGGTTCCCATGGCGGAGCGCTTTTCCAGAGCCTGGGAAGCCAAGTGGGCGCTTCTGGTCCCGGTGGTCATTCTCGGCGGCATTTACGCGGGGATATTCACCCCCACGGAAGCCGCCGCCGTGGCGGTGTTTTACGGCTTCGTCATCAGCATGTTCGTCTACAAGGAGCTGAAATTCAGCGACCTGGCAGGCGTTTTCAGCCGCAGCGCGTTGACCACCGCGACCGTGCTCATCGTCATCGGCACGGCGACCGCCTTCGGCCGCATCATGACGCTTGAAAAAATCCCGGCCGCCCTCACCGCCGCCATCAACGCCTTCTCGTCGTCCCCCCTGGTGGTCATGGCTCTCCTGATGCTCTTCCTGATCTTCGTGGGCTGCATCATGGACGCCCCGGCGGCCATCGTCATCCTGGCGCCGCTCCTGATGCCGGTCGCCGCCAAGGTGGGCGTCGACCCCATCCACTTCGGCGTGGCCATGGTGGTGAACCTCTCCTTGGGCTTCATTACCCCGCCGCTGGGACTCAATCTTTTCGTCACCTGCGGGATCGCGAACATATCGCTGGACGCCATCTCCAAGGCGGTCCTTCCCTTCCTGGCGGTTATGGCCGTTATCCTCATACTCATCGTCACCATCCCCGGGTTGTCCCTTTTCCTCCCCGGGCTCGGCGGATAACCGAACGGACGACGAGATGAAAACCGGCCGGATGGACACCATCCGGCCGGTTTTTCGCAAAGAGCGGGGATCGCTTGGTAGAGCCCGATGCCTTCAGACAAGGAAGGCGAGTTCCACGCGGAGCGAAGCGTATCGAGACATACAGGAGCTTCGCGCGGCGCGAGCCTGGCGAAGTAGCAGACAAACTACCTGCCGATCGCCCGTCCATCCCATCCCTGCCAGCGGGGCGCGAGGTCGTTTGCAACCCTCAAACAGTCGAGAAGGCGTCCCGTATACGCTGCCACCAGGTCGTCGATCGTCGCGGGATGGTGGTAGAAGGCCGGGCAGGCGGGAACTATGGCGGCCCCGCTCCGCGACAGCTTCAGCATATTCTCCAGGTGGATCGGGCTGAGCGGCGTTTCCCGCACGGCGAGCACGAGGTTACGGCGTTCTTTCAGCATGACGTCGGCCGAGCGGCAGACGAGATTGTCCGCCAGGCCGCCCGCGACCGCGGCAAGCGTCCTCATGCTGCACGGCGCGATGGCCATGGCGTCCGCCCTGAACGCTCCGCTGGCAATGGGCGCGGCAAGATCCGCAACGGGATGCAGGCGGGCGACCAGGGGCCGGATATCCTTCTCGGCGAGCGAACACTCGTGTTCCAGGACTTTCCACCCGTAGGCGCTGACCGTACAATGGACCTCATGCCCCAAAGAAGCGAGCGCGCGCAGCAGCGCCACGCCGTATACCGCCCCGCTCGCTCCCGTGATGCCGACAATGATGCGCATGGTTCTCCTCCGGGGTTCCGGCACCTTACCCGTCTTCCTCGAACATGGGTTTGTGCATCCAGGCGTAAAAGGAATCATACATATACAAGGCCGCCAGGGGGTTATGCCCCATGAGCCGGTCCTTTACCGCGAGGACGGTCGCCGGGGCCTCGAGATGCGCGAGCACCAGGGAATCGTGCCCCACGCAGAGGCCGAGCAGGATGTTGAGGTCGACGCCCGCCCGGTTCGTTATCGCGGCCTGCATCACGGGGTTGCACATGGTCTCGTGCCCTGAGGGCCGAAGCTGCTCTTCCCCGGTCAGTCCCAGCTCGGACTTGGGCAGGCAGCCGACCTTGCAAACGGCGGAAACCACGTCAAACCCGTTGGTGGCGAGAATTTTCTCGGTGATGGCGGCTTCCTTGCGCAGCCCCATGCAAAAGATGAGGCCGAGTTTCCCGTACCGCATCCGGCGGGCGAAATCCACCAGTTCCATGATCCGGGGGCGCACGGCATGGAGCCCGTTATGCTCGGGCGCATACCCCGCCCGTTCGACCTGGCTGGCGACCCGGGCCATCTCCCTGAACGCCTCGGATTTATAGACCCCGAGGCTGTCCCGGGCCGCATCCGGCATGGTCGCGGTGGGACAGTCCGGGGGATGTTTGCCGTCCGCGCGCACGCAGCGCCGCTCGGTCGACTTTACAATAGGACAGGCCGCGCAGTTCGCTTCCATGGGCTGTTGCGGTTTGGTCATGGCTATTCCCCTTGAAAACGGTAAAAAAAAGCGGGCCCGATACCTGGGTATCGGGCCCGCGACAATCCGTCATCCCGGTTTCAGGCAGGAAGAGACGCTCTCTCCCGCAACGGGATACGTGACGACTGAACTTTCGCCCTATTCTTCCGGAGCCCAGCCGTAGAGGTCGATGCATTCCTGGCGGAGCTGGTCGCGGAACTGCGGCGCCGCGACCTTGATGAGGGCGGCGGCGCGCTGGCGCATGGTCATGCCGCGCAGCAGGGCCACGCCGTATTCGGTAACCACGTACTGCACGTCGTTACGCGTGGTGGTCACGGCCTGGCCGCGTTCCAGGGCGACGGCGATACGGGAGACCTTGCCCTTGGCCGCGGTGGCGGGCAGGGCGATGATGCTGCGGCCGTTCTTGGACATCATGGCGCCGAGCACGAAGTCGTTCTGGCCGCCGACGGCGCTGAACTGTTTGGGGCCCATCATGTCGGCCGCCACTTGGCCCAGCAGGTCGATGGTGATGGCCGAGTTCACGGAAACCACGTTGTCGTTCTGCTTGATGACCAGGGGGTCGTTCACGAAGGTGATGGGGTAGAATTCCGTGGCCGGGTTGTCGTCGAGCCAGTTGTAGAATTCCTTGGTGCCCATGGCGAACCCGATGACGCACTTTCCGGGCAGAAGCTGGTTGCGGGAGTTGGTGATGTTGCCCGCCTTCATCAGGCCCATGACCCCGTCGGAGATCATTTCCGAGTGGATGCCCATGTCGTTCTTGTCGGTCAGGAAACGCAGCACCGCGTCGGGGATGGCGCCGATGCCGAGTTGCAGGCAGTCGCCGTCATTGATGAGGGACGCCACGTTTTTGCCGATGCCCATTTCCACGTCGGTCAGGGCTGGCGGGGGCAGTTCCACGAGCGGTTCGTTGGTTTCAACGAAATAGTCCACTTCGGAAACGTGCACGAAGGAATCGCCCAGGGTGCGGGGCACATGGGAGGAAACTTCCGCGATGACGAGCTTGGCGACCCGGACGGCTTCCTTGGAATAGTCCACGGATATGCCGAGGCTCATGTAGCCGTGCTTGTCCGGGGGAGAGACCTTGATAAGGGCCGCGTCCAGGGGGAAGGTTTCGGTGAACAGCGAGGGAATGCGGCGGAACAGGCGGGGAATGAAATCCGCGCGGCCTTCGTTGATGGCGCCCCGGGTGCTGCCGCCGGAAAACACGGAAACGTGGCGGAAAGACCGGCAGTAAGGCTCTTCGCAATAGGGAGCCGGAGTCAGGGGAACCATGTGGGTGATCTGGACGCCGGAGAGCTCGTCCTTGCGCTCCATAAGGGCGTCCACGAGTTTTGTCGGGTTGGCGCAGGCGTGCCCTGTGGACAACTTCATGCCGGACTTGATGTGGCTCACGGCTTCCGCCGCGCTTACCAGCCGGGACTTGTAATGCTCTTGCCAGCTCATGGGTTACTCCTCAATAGTATTTCGGTGGCGTAGACCGCCGTTGGTTGCCGTCACGGTTCACGGACGGGCCGGAAAATTCCGTTCGCCGCAAAACCGCCGGGAATCAAAAATTCAAAGACGAACCCGTGAACCGGGAACAGGGTTCCCGGTTCACGGCGG
>JAJBSY010000435.1 GCA_020861205.1 Deltaproteobacteria bacterium
ATTCCTTCTTATTCCCTTGTCGTTATTGACGTACTCCACGGCTTCCCGGACGAGGTCGGCGAATTCGTCACGCTCTCCCTTCATAAGGGGCGTCGAAAGCATGAGCCTGAGGGTCGCGATGACCGCCTGCACGGCCGGCACGGGTTTCCCCTGGCGCAAAAAGGAGTTCACCAGCTTTATCTGTCTGCGGACAGAGACGATATCTTGTGACATGCCTTCCTCGTGGAAACGAATTTTCTCGCGTTACGTGTTTTTCGCCATTAACGGCAAAATGCGCTCTATATCTTCCGGCCTGTCAACGCCGTGGGACCGATGGTCCGTGACCGCGACCCGCATGGGGATGCCGTTTTCCAGAAACCGGAGCTGCTCCAGGCTTTCCATCACCTCAAGCGGAGAGGGCGGAAGCTTCGTGTACGCGGCGAGAACGCGCATACGGTACGCATAAATGCCCACGTGCAGCAAATAGGGCGACGCCTCACCGGCGGTCCGCTCGAACGGAATGGGAGAACGGGAAAAATACAGGGCGTTCCCAACCGTATCGCGCACGACCTTGACCCGGTCCGGGAGAAGGGCCTCGTCACGGTCCATCGGGCAGGCCAGCGTGGAGGCCGCGACCTCGTCGGCGGCGAACGGGGCGAGGAGCGCGTCCAGCATGGCGCTTTCCAACGCCGGCTCGTCTCCCTGGATATTGACCACCACCGCGTCATCGGGGACGCGCAGCGCCGCCGCCGCCTCGAACACCCGGGAGGACCCGTTGGCATGATCGGTACGGGTCAGGAGGCAAGGCACCCCGAGGCGTGACGCGGCCTCCATGATGCGCGCGTCGTCCGTGCACAGGTGCACGCTCGTCAAGGCCCGGCAGCGCGACGCCCGATGCCAGACGTGCCAGAACATGGGTTTGCCCATGATTTCGGCCAGCGGTTTGCCGGGAAACCGTGAAGACGCGTACCGCGCGGGAATAAACCCGAAACAGGAAGGAAATGCCATAGGAAACCAGTTCCCCGCTTCGTCACCAGCTGTTAGCGGAATTTTCCCCCATCCCGCGCTACAAGTATACTGTTATAACAATACCGTATCCACAATTTTCTGCGCTCCCCCGGCAGAGGTGTGGAAATCAGGCGCCCGGGCCCATGAAGCGCACCAGCTCGAAAAGCTTTTTATGGTGCGTGGCCACGATATGGTAATATTTGTCCTGCGGCACGTAGATGTACGGCACGTCCGCCATCCGACGGTACAAAAAGAGCGAAAGGATCACCCGGTTGACGGCCTGGTGCCCGATGATCAGCGTGCCCGGGGCCGCCCCGGAGAGGAAGAGCGCCTTGCGGAACCCCCGGTTCACCCGCTCGTGCATGGTGACGTACCCTTCGCCTTCCGGGTACACGTAGTTGAATTTGTCCCTCGAGCGGGCCGCGAACTCTTCCGGGTACCGGCGGCGGATTTCCTCATAGGTCAGCCCCTCGCATATGCCCGCGTCTATTTCGTCCAGCTCCGGCAAAGCCATGAGCACGCTGTCCGGATGATCCGCGATGAGCGGGGTGGCGAATTGCGTGGAACGGGTCTTTTCGGACGTGAAAATATACGGCACGGGTTTGTCCCTGAAGTAATCCGCGAGCGCCTGCGCCTGGGCGAGCCCCTTCTCGGTAAGGGGGGAATCGCCGCCGATGCGGTTTTCCAGGTTGTAGTAGCTCTCCCCGTGACGCACGAGGTACAGGTTGTTGACCCAGTCGGAAACCATGATGTCGCGGATACGGACGTAGAACGGCACCACGAAGGTGAGCTGTTCCTGCAATATCCGGTTGTTGAGGGTGTCGAGGCGAACAAAGTTGGCTTCCCGCCCGAGCGGGACGTAAATGGACGCGTAATACCCGATGCGCTGCTCGAACCGCTCCGTCGCCTCGGCCCGCGACATGTTGGCGAACTCGGGCAGGCGCACCTTGCGCTGGATGCTCGCGGCCACGAGGTCCTTGTCCTCGTTGACGCACTCTATGTAGAGAACCGGGATGCCCGTGAGGCGTTCCTCGAGCATGTTCCTGCGCGCCCGGCTGGCGTTGGTGGCGTCCAGAATGGCCACGTTGCCGCCCTCGTCCAGGTATTGGCGGGCGGCCTGCATGTTCATCCGGGACAGCTCGTCCCTGGCCTTGTTGCCTTCCTCGTTGTGCGGATCGTAAAACCACGGTTCGGAGGACGCCTCCCCGTAATGGACGCGCCGGAGAACCCCGTTGTTGAAAATACGCGTCTTGACGCCCTCGGCTTCAAGCCCGTCGCGAAGGCGCAAGGCCAGGGTGGATTTTCCCCTGGCGGGAAGCCCCACCAGAACAAGACAAACTTTGCAGGAACGCGGTGTTTCGATACTCGTCATCACGCCTCTTTCCGTATTCCGGCATGTCTGCCGAAAAACGCGGTGTTCTCCATGAACCAGGCCATGGAATCATCGGAAAGCTGGCCGGGCAAAAGCCGCCAGCACCAGTTGCCCTCCGTGGTGGAGGGCGTGTTCATGCGCGACGCCATGTCCAGGTTCAGAATATCCTGCGCCGGGATCACGGCCATGTCCGCCACGCTCGCGAGGGCCAGCCGCATCATGGTCGCCGCGACGTTTTCTTCCGTGACGGCGGATCCGGTATAGGCCGCCAGCTTAGCTTTCTCGTCCGGGGTGGCGTTTTGCGCGAACCAGCCCCGCGTCGGCGGGTTGTCGTGCGTGCCGGTGTACACAACCTGGCTGCGGTGCTGCATATAGGGCGTATGCGGGTTTTCCAGCAGATTGCCACCGAAACCGAACTGGAGCACCGCCATGCCCGGAAACCCCAAGGCGCGTTGCAACTCCCGCACGTCCGGCGTAATGACCCCCAGATCCTCGGCGATGATGGGCATACTGACCAGCCGCCTCGCCAGCGCGGAAAAAAGGGCGTAGCCGGGGGCCTCCACCCAGCGCCCGTTCATGGCCGTTTCCTCTTCGGCGGGCACTTCCCAGTACCCGGCGAATCCCCGGAAATGGTCGAGACGAACGCAGTCGAACATGGCCAGGTTGTGCATCAGCCGCCGCGTCCACCAGAGAAAGTTGTCCCCGGCGATCGCGTCCCAATCATACAGAGGGTTGCCCCACCGCTGTCCCGTGGGGCTGAAGTAATCCGGCGGCACGCCGGCCACCACCGTGGGGAGCCCGGCTTCATCCAGTTTGAAAAGCCTCGTGTTGGCCCAGACGTCCGCCGAGTCGTGCGTGACGTAGATCGGCACGTCCCCCACCAGCCGCAACCCCAGTTTCGTAGAGATACCGCGCAGTTTTTTCCACTGGCGGTAAAAAAGATACTGGCAGAACCGCTCGCGCTGCATAGCCTCGCGTTCGGCGGCATCCCACGCCGCCAGGGCGGATGCGTCCCTGCGCGCCAGCGGCTCCGGCCACTTCGTCCATTCGGCGCCGTCATGCGCCCCCTTGATCGTGGCGAACCGGGCGTAATCCTCCAGCCAATACCGGTTGTCGTTCACAAAAGCGGCGAAGGAGGCGTCCGTTTCCAGGGTTCCCCGGCTGGTATCGTAAGCTTTGCGCAACAGCACGTCACGCTGGCGGTGCACCCGGTCGTACTCGACGCGCGTGGCGCTTTCCCCTTCATGGTGGAAAAAGGTTTCGGCGTTGGCGGCGTCAATGTCGCCCTGGGTCACGAAGCCTTCTTCCAACAGCAGTTCCGGGCTGATGAACAAGATGTTGCCCGCGAATGCCGAAGGGCTCGAATAGGGCGAATTGCCGATGCCCGGCGACGTGGGATTGAGCGGCAGGAATTGCCAGATCGTTTGCCCGGTGCGGGCGAGAAGCCGCGCGAAAGCATGGGCTTCCGGCCCGAAATCGCCGATCCCGTACCGGGACGGCAGGGAAGAAAAGTGCAGCAAAACGCCGCTCGTCCGAAGTCGCATAGGGTCAGGCTCCTGCGAAAGCCGCCGCCGGCGGATCCGCTCCCGAGGAACGCCGGAAGCGCGCTCGGTAGGGCGCTATCCGTCTTGATTCCCGGCTGGGCGGCATCCGGGCGGAAAGAGCGCTCGTGATCCACGTTTCCGCGGGTTTTGGCGTTTTCCGGTTTTCCGGAACGCGCGGTTAATAGACAAACTGGTAGCGTTCGGGCGCGGCGGCCGTTTCCACGCCGATATCCAGGGCGGCCTGGAGCAGCCGCTTCCATAACGGCGGCGACGTTTCCGGTTCCGCCAGAATCTTCGGCTCGCCTTCAATCTTGCAGAGCGCCGCAAGGCGGGCGACAGCGGCCTGCCGGTCCCCCAGGTGATCGACGAGCCCGCTTTCCAGAGCCTGGCGACCGGTGAACACGCGGCCGTCGGCAAGGGCCGCGACCCTTTCCCTCGGCAGGTTACGCCCGGCCGCGACGGTCGCGACGAACTCCTCCTGCATTTCGTCCAGCAGGGTTTGCAGGTAGGCCCGCTCCTCGGGCGCAAGCTCCTTGAAGGGAGACCCGGAAGCTTTGAAGCGCCCGGTCGTCAGACTTTCGGAAGAAACCCCGATGCGCTCCATGAGCCGCTGAACATTGGTTACCTGCAACCGGACGCCGATACTCCCGGTCAGGGTCGAGGGGCTGGCGAAAATCTCCTTGCCCGCCACGGCGATGTAATATCCGCCGGAGGCGGCCACAGACCCCATGGAAACGACGACCGGCTTGGCCGCGGCAAGGCGTTTGACCGCCATGTAGATTTCCTGGGACGGCGCGACGGCCCCGCCTGGCGAATCCACGCGCACCAGGACCCCGGCCACGGAGGTATCCTTGCGCAGCTTTTCGATCCAGGCCGTGCTCCGCTCGGCGTCGCCGATGAATCCTTCCACGGCGACCACGCCAAGGCGCGGGCCACGGGCCTCGAGAACGGCCCAGAGCGCGGAGCCCGCCCAGACCAGGAACAGCAGCACAAGGACCACGAGAAGGAAAAACACCTTGGGGCGCCGCTTTCTGAACGGCTGCCGGGCATAGGGATAGGTTTGGCTCATGTTTACCCGCCGTCCCGCGCTTCTGCGGGTTCGGCCGCGCGCTCCACCCGCACCTTCCGGATACGGTTCCCTTCCATGGCGGCCACGGAAACGTGCAGGGCGCACAG
>JAJBSY010000430.1 GCA_020861205.1 Deltaproteobacteria bacterium
CCCGAGGAAGAATAAGTTTGGGGACGGCATCGGATACGTCCCTTCCGACAAGCGCGGGCTTGCCCTTCCGCAGCATCCGCTCGGCCGCCCGGTTCACGTCGGTGATTTTCCGCTCCGCATCCACGGTGATAATGCCGTCCTGGGAACTCTCGATAACCGTGCCGAGCAATTGCCGTTTCGCCTCCTCCATTTCCAGGGCCTCGCGTATCTGGGTCGCCTCCTTGGCCGCCTGGAGCAACCCTTCCCTGCCGAACTCAATCAAGGAAAACGGTATGCCGCGCTTTCTGGCGGCCTCGCAAGCCAGAACCCCGCCGATGATGACCTCCGCCCCGTCATCAACCGCTTGCAGAACGGCTTTCTCATAATTTTGGTTATAGGTTACGGAATATTGCCGCACGTCCCCGCCGATGGACGCGACCAGAAAATCCATGCCGATAACCATCTGGGCATGGGCGATCACCGCGATGTTCTTACCGTGGATCTTGGCGCGGTTAATCGCCTTGATGATCTCGAACGCCGTAATGGGAATGCCCACCAGGGCCACGTCCGCCCCGGCTTCCCGCAGAACATGCGAGATGCCGCCGCGCGCGCAGACAATGCCGACGCCCCGCGCCGTATACCCGGCCACGGCCCGCGCGGATTCCTGCGGAGCGCATGAATCTATCAGTATATCGGGGTACGGCCCGGAAAGAACCCCGCGGGCATGGTCAGCGGTTTCTTCCGAGGGAAACAGGAACAGTATTCTTGCCATTCGCTCTCCATGAACAGGTTATGCCGCAACCATACAAATGCGCAAACTGATGCAACATCGTTGCTAAAATATGCACCAACCCCGGAAAACCGCAAGGCAAAACCAGGAGTCCGCACGCCTTTCCCAGACTAACTGACTGTATTACCTTAAAAAATTTCGCCAATGCCGCGTTGCGCGTGGCGTGGCATACTCTGTGCAATTTTTGGGCGCACCGGCTCATCACGACCACGCAACGCCGCGAAATACTTTTTCCCGGCAAAGACCGGAACAGAACCCAAGGAGTATCAATGTCCACACTCTGCGCTCCCTCAAAACGTTCCTTTTTACCCCGCTATGACAAACGCTTCGGGCTTTTCCTGGCCTTGGCCGTCGGCGCTCTGGTGTGCCTCCTCCCCCTGCCGGCGGGGCTGACCCCGGAAGGACAGAAAGCCCTGGGACTCTTTTGCGCCCTTATAACCCTCTGGGCGACGGAGCCGGTACCCTTGCCGATCATCAGCCTGCTGATGATCCCGGCCTGCATGTTCCTCGGCTTGACCACAATGCAGGACGCGCTCAACAACTTCGCGGTCTCCTCGATCTACCTGATCGGCGGCGCGTTGATTATGGCGGTGGGCATGTCCAAAACCGGCCTGGCCGAGCGGGTCATCTTCATCCTTATGGCCAGGATCGGGCACACGACCAAACGGATAACGCTGGGCATAACCCTGGCCAACATCGCTCTCGCCTTCATGGTTCCGTCAACTTCCGCGCGGACCGCCATCCTTCTTCCCATGTGCCTCGGCCTGATCGACATATTCAGAAACGCGACCGGGCGGAAGGGCCGGAGCAACTTCGGCGTGTCGCTGCTTCTTATCCTGACCATGACCAACGCCACAATCAGCGCCGGGATTCTTACCGCGACCATCCCAAACCCGGTAACCGCCGACTTTATCTTCAAAGCCACCGGCACCATGCTCTCCTACCAGGAGTGGTTCCTCTACGGATTCCCGCCCGCCTTGATCATGACCTTCCTGACCTGGTGGTTCGTCAATTTCATGTTCAGGCCGGAAATCAACGAGCTTCCCGGCGGGAAGGAGTTCATCGCCGGCAAATTGCGCGAAAAGGGCCCGATGACCAGGGAAGAGTGGCTTACGGCGGGGATTTTCCTTCTGGTGGTCGCCTTGTGGATGACCGGGAGCATCACCAAGATAAACACCACCCTGGTGGTCCTCATCGGCGTGTGCCTCATGTTTGCGTTCAGGATCATCACCTGGAAGGAGGCGAACGGCACCGTGGCCTTCCAGTTCATGCTGACCCTCGGCGGGGGATTTCTGGTCGCCAACCTCCTGATTACAACCGGGGCCGCGGCCTGGGCGGCCGAGCGGCTTTTCAGCGCGTTCAGGCTCGAGGGCGCGTCCACCCTGTTCACGTTGATCGTGGTCATGCTCGGGGTGCAATACCTGCACCTGCCGTTCATGGGCACGACCAAGATGACCACCATGATCATCCCCATCGTTATCGGCGTCGCGAAAGTGGCCGATATAAGCCCGCTGGTCATCGCCATGCCCGCGGGGATGATAATCGGGGGCTATCCGCTTTTCCTCTTCTACAACACCATCCCCAGCTTGCTGGTCTATAACACCGGCGAGCTGAAATTCAGCGACTTCCCCAAAGTCGGCTTCGCCCTGTGCACGGCGGCGGCGATTCTCTACTGCCTGACGGCGGTGACGTATTGGCGGTGGCTCGGCCTTTTCGCCATGTGAGCCCTGCTTACGGGATCAAGGCGATGGCGGGGCCGGAGAAAAAGGCCGTTCAATGAGGGCATTGTTCCTGGCATAAGGCCCGATTCCCCGTCCGGCCGCGAACGTATACGAATCCGGGGGATCGGGCCTTATGGGCAACGTGATTTACAACAATTCGCCGTACCGTTTGACAAACGCATTTTTGAACACGGTGGCCAGGGCCATGTACAGCAAAATCGTCAGGGCCAGCCACCCGAAATAGGCCCGAGGCAACGCCGCGAGGCCGATGGAAGCCCCAAACGCCGTAAAGGGTATCACCGTCAGCACGGCGATGCCCGCGAAGGTCAGGAGCGTCAAGGGCGCGGAGGCCCTGCTCTGGATAAACGGAAGCTTGGGCGTGCGGATCATGTGGATGACCAACGTCTGGCTCCACATGGATTCCACGAACCAGCCGGCCTGGAATATCGCGATGTAATACGCCTGCACCGCCGGGTCGCTGATCTGGTGGAACAGCAGGCCGCCGCACATGGCCGGGCAGATGACAAAGTACATAAGCAAATACGTGGTGATATCAAAGACCGAGCTGGTCGGCCCGATCCAGAGCATGAACTTGCCGATGGACGTTGCGTCCCATTTGCGCGGCACCGTGAGATATTCCTTGTCCACGTTGTCCCAGGGAATCGCCGTGCAGCTCAAATCGTAGATCAGGTTAAGCAAAATCAGATGAATGGGCAGCATGGGCAGGAACGGCAAAAACGCGCTTGCCGCCAGCACCGAAAACATGTTGCCGAAGTTGGAACTCGCCGTCATCTTGATGTACTTGATCATGTTGGCGTATGTCTTGCGCCCTTCGACTATCCCCTTTTCCAGCACCATCAGGTCTTTTTCCAACAGGATGACATCCGCGGACTCCTTGGCGATGTCCACGGCGCTGTCCACGGAAATGCCCACGTCCGAGGCCTTCATGGCGGCGGCGTCGTTGATGCCGTCCCCCATGTAGCCCACGCTGTGCCCGCCGTTCCGCAAGGCGCCGATGACCCGCACCTTCTGTTGCGGCGACAGTTTCGCGAAAACGCTGACCGTTTCGGCGGCCTTGCCGAGCGCCTCGTCCGTCATCGCCTCAAGCTCGGAACCCAGCAGGATGCGCTGCGTCGGAATACCCAATTGACGGCAGACGCACCGGGTGACCTTGTCGTTATCGCCCGTGAGGACCTTGACCGCGACGCCGTGCTCTTTCAACGCCTTGAGCGCCTTGGGTGTGGATTCCTTGGGCGGATCGAGGAAGGCCAGGAACCCCATCAGCACCATGTCCGCCTCGTCCGCCACGGAAAAGGCCCCCACGGGAGAGGGATTGGTCTTCTGCGCCACGGCGATGACCCGCATACCGTCCTCGTTGAGGTCGGCCACTTTTTCCAGGATATAGTTTTTGAGTTCGTCCGTTAAGGGCAGCGCCCGGCCTTCGTATTCGGCAAAGCCGCACACGGCGAGCATTTCCTCCACCGCGCCCTTGGTTATCATCTGCGTCTTGCCGTTCTTCACCACCACGCTCATCCGGCGCCGTTCGAAATCGAAAGGAATTTCATCCACCTTGGTGAACCGCTCGGAAAGGCCGCGCAGCTCCGGCACGTTTTCCTGCTCCCGCAGCGTTCTTTCGATGATGGCGTGGTCCATCAGGTTTTTCAGCCCCGTCTGGTAGTAGCTGTTCAGGAAGGCGTGCCGCAGCACCCGCATGTCTTCCCGGCCGTGGATGTTCAGGTGGTAGAGCAGGGCCACCTTGTCCTGGGTAAGCGTTCCGGTCTTGTCGGTGCACAGGATGTCTATGGAGCCGAGGTTTTGGATGGAGTTCAGGTTCTTGATGATGGTCTTTTCCCTGGCCATGCTGACGGCGCCCTTGGCGAGGCAGGTGGTGACGATCATCGGCAGCATTTCCGGGGTAAGCCCCACCGCGATGGAAAGCGCGAACAGGGCCGCCTCCACCCAGTCGCCCTTGGTGAAGCCGTTGATGAACAGCACGACCGGAACCATGACCAGCATGAAGCGGATAAGCACCCAGGAGACCTGGTTGAGACCTTTTTCGAAGCTGGTCCGGACCGGCCGGGTGCCGACGCTTTTCGCCGTTTGACCGAAGACCGTGGCGTCGCCGGTAGCCACGACCACCCCGGTCGCGCTGCCGCTGACGACGTTTGACCCCATGAAGGCGAGGCAGGGGCATTCCGTCAGGCCGGTATCCCCGCCGTTTTCCAGCGGGTGCGGAATCTTCTCAACCGCGATGCTCTCGCCCGTGAGGGCCGACTGGCTGACAAACAGGTCCTTGGCCTGGATGATGCGCATATCCGCCGGAATCATATCACCGGCGGCCAGATGCACGATGTCGCCCACGACAACGTCTTCCAGCGGTATTTCGCTTTCGCCGGATTCGAGGCGCTGCACGCAGGTCGTGGTCGTGATCATTTTCAGGAGGTTCTCGGCGGCGTTCCCGCTCCGCGTCTCCTGGACGAAACGCAGCACCCCGGAAATCATGACCATGGTCATGATGATGATGACGGTCGTGGGGTCGGCTTCCCCCGGGT
>JAJBSY010000300.1 GCA_020861205.1 Deltaproteobacteria bacterium
ATCGATAACTTAACGGTCAACCCCCTGACGCTGAAAGTCGTGGCCAGGGACGTGAGTATTACGTATCCAGAGGCCGCGCGGGACAAAACCGGCGAATACCTAATGCGGCTGGAGCGGCTGGAAATGGTTCCCGCGCTTCGGTCTCTCACCCTCAAAACCTTCGTGGCCGACGAGCTGCGTCTTGTCCGCCCTCGTTTCTCCCTCACGCGCCTCGGGGACGGCACCCTTTCCCCGCAGCTGTTTTTCCCGGAGGGAAGCGGTACGCCGAGCGGCCGGGAGGAAGAGGACGACTTCTTTCCGATCGTCATCCATAACATCACCGTGCGCGACGGAACCCTGGACGTGGCGGATGCCGTGCACGGCACCGCGTATACCGTCGATGCGATCAACCTCGCTGTGCCCTTCGCCTCCACTTTGCGGAACGACCGCGACGTGGCGCTCCTTCCGTCTCTTTCCGCCATGGTCAACGGCAAAACCCTGGTCGCAGCGGGAGAATCCCGCCCGTTCGCCGCCAGCCGCCAAACGGTCTTCACCTTGCGCACGCGGGACCTGAACCTCCCGGACTTCGCCAGCTACATCAGCCCGTATACCAGCCTCGGCTTGAAAAGCGGCCGCCTGCACACGGAACTGACCCTGCGGTTCGAGGCGGATGCCGAAAAAGCCTTTGACTTTTCCCTTGCCGGAACCGTTGAAGTGACGGACCTCGCCCTGACGGACAAAACGGAGACCGTGTTTTCGGCGGCGCGAATAGCGGTGGACGCGGAAAACGTGGTCATCGGCCCCCGGCGGCTCTTCATCAACGAAACGATTCTCGAAAAACCGGAAGTGCTGGTCCGTAGGGCCAAAGACGGCGTCATCAACTGGGAGACCTTCTTCACCCTCCCCGAAGACCTTCCCAATACGGATGTCCGCATAACCTCGGGCACGGGCGCTCAGTTGCCCGTCCCGGGATTGCCCGTTCCCGGATCGCCCGGCCAAAAACCCCCTCAGGGACCGCCGCTCCAGCTCGTGCTCAAGCATTCGCGGGTCACGGGCGGGAAAATCACGTGGCAGGACGACCTGCCCGGCAAACCGGTGCGCTACGTGGCCGAAAACGTGAACGGATCCTTCAGCGACGTCAGTACCGCGGATCAGGGCAGCGCCGATTTTTCGCTTGCTTTCGGCAAGGGTCCCACCTCGGTTACGGCCAAGGGCAGGGCCACCATATCCCCGATGCGGATGGAATGCTCGCTGGATGCCCGATCACTGCCGCTCGCCCCTTTGTATCCCTACGTCCACGAAGGCAGCGGCCTTATCCTGGAAGACGGCGAGCTGCACCTTGCCGGCGACGTGGTTCTTCAATACCGGCCCGAACCGTTGGCGCGGGTCACCAGGGGGACCATCGCCCTTGCAGGCATCAAGGCGCGAACCGACAGGGACGCGACGCCTCTCCTTTCCGTCGGGCGCATCGCGGCGGAACAGGTCACGGCGGACGTGACGCGGCAAACCCTGCGGGTTGGCAAAATAACCGGCACCGGGATCAACGCCGCCGTCACGCGCGGTCCGGACGGCGGGATCGTTCTCCCGACGTTCGCCCCGGGCCCTTCCGCGGCAAGGCCGACCCCTTCCGCTCCCGCGAAGGCGTCCCCCTGGCAGATCACCGTGGACGCGCTTTCCATCGGGAAATCAACTCTCGCGTTCACGGACGAGAGCCTGCGCCGCAAGGCCTCCCTGCCGCTCACAAACATCACCGTCACCGGCAAAAATTTCGCCAACCACGGCAATACGCGCTGGACCTTGAGCGTCGCGGGCAATCCCGGCGGTCGTGGGAAATTGTCTCTTTCCGCGAACGGAACCCTGGTCCCGCTGGACCTCACCTTTTCCGGCTCCATGGACAAGGCCGATTTGCGCCCTCTGTCCCCCTATCTCCAGGAAACGACGCGCATCCGGATCCTGGAGGCTTCCCTGGGCGGCGACTTCACGGGAAGCATACGGCGCGTTCCCGGCACGAAGACCGGCGGTGAATTCGCCGTCAGGGGGAACCTGGGCGTTTACGGCGCCACGCTCACGCACAGGGGGAAGGAGCTCGGCGGGTGGGGTCGTATGCGGGTGGACAATTTCGATTATCGCGTGCCGACGACGGGAAAGCGGTCATGCGCCATCGAACGCATCACGGTCAACAACCCCCGGCTGGCCGTCACGATTGACGAGGCGGGCGTGAGCACCCTGCAAACGGCCCTGAAACGGGAGAATTCGCTAGCGGAACCGGCGGAAGAACCAACGCCCGAAGCCGCGAAAAGCCCACCCGCGCCGGCCGCGCTTTCCATCGGGGCGGTTTCCCTCTCCCTCGGCCAGGCCAACTATCTGGACAAACGCGTCTCCCCGCCCTACGCCTTGAAAGTGAACAACATCAACGCCACCCTCGCCGACCTTTCCCTTGATCCGGCAACGTACGCGTCCTTCACGGCCGGCCTGATGATCAACGGCTCGCCGGTAAGCGCATCGGGAGTGGTCAGATCCCTATTCACCCGGCCGACCGGCAACGGAACCCTGAGCCTACGCTCGCTCGATCTTTCCCGGTTCACCCAGTACGCGGAAAAATACCTTGGCTACCCGATCAAACGGGGGAATTTGAGCGCCTCGTCCATCGCTTCCCTGAACGGCAGAGAACTGTCCATGCACAACAGCGTGCTCATCCGCGGCCTCGACCTGGGCAAAAAGGTCGATTCCCCCCATGCCCCGGAATTGCCCCTCAGCGCGGCTGTCAGCCTGCTTCGGGACTCCAGCGGCGACATCACGCTCGAACTGCCGGTCACCGGCACGCTCGGCGACCCGGAATTCAAGCTGGGCGGGGTTGTCGGCAAGGTGGTCGCCACCATTATCTTCAAAACCGTGGCCTCCCCCTTCACCCTCGTTGGCGGCGTGCTCGGCGGTTTAATGGATCTTCTGACCCGTTCGGGCCCCACGCAGGCCGAAATTGTCTTCCCCATAGGCGAAACGACCCTGGACGCCGTGGCGCGGGATGCTCTTGAAGAACTGGGGAAGGAACTGCGCAAACACCCCTCGGCAAGATTGGAAGTGACCGGAGTGGCCGATTGGGGCGAAAAGAACATGCTTGTCGACGCCTGGGTCGAGCAGGCGCTGAAACGCCGCAAATACAACGCGCTTCCGAAGGCCGAAAGGGCGAAGACGACCCCGGACGCGATGGCGGTCGGCCCCGAGCATAACGCCCGGGAATATTCCCGCCTGCTTTTCGAGCTGTATACAAGCCTGCCGTTCGTCAAAAAGTCCAAAGACCCGGAAGTGACCTCCCCGGCGTCCACCCGGGCCGCCATGCGCCTACTACGCGCCCGGCTGGACATAGGGGAGGAGCAGCTGCTGGCTTTGGCGCGCTCTCGGGCCGTGGCGGTGTACCATGCGCTCAGCCGCGGCAATATCGATATCGCCGCGCGTATCCGTCTGCGGGAAAGCCTTCTTGTTGACGCCGAAAAAACCGGCGACCGCATCGCCTCCTACGCCCGTATCACGATATCCCGCTAGCCCCCTGAAAAATGGCCCCGAGGCCGCATCAGCCTTTCAGGGCATCTTCATTGGCGAATTTACTTGTGTTTTCTTTTGAGTTTTGTATCCTCCCAACACTTCGTGACAAAAAATGAAACCGCAACAAATCCCGGTTTGCCTGCTTCTTTGCCCTTTACTTATTTATCACTGTCACTATATGGTGGGGATAGTTATCCTGTAACCCATTGTGGCAGTTACCATAGTAGCAAAAAGAAGGTGTAGACATGAGTAACCCATCCCGAAAATACGCTTTTGACTGGAGCGTTCTCGGCGGCGATATGAAACTTGCCCGCCCTGGTCTTGGCGGTGAAACGCGTGTTGAGGTTTACAGATTGTTGCAGTTCACCTTGCGCGACATTCTGGAACAACGGTACGGCACGGCCGCGGCGGATGAAATTTTCCTCGAAGCCGGCATACTGGCCGGTAAAGAATTTTTCAAACACTATTGCGCCAAGGCTGAAGACATCCCCTCCCTGGCAAAAATCATCCAGGAGCAATTCCGTGATCTCGGCATCGGCATCGTACGGTTTGAAGTCGCGGATCCGCAGAACATGACGTTCCAGCTTACCGTGGATGAAGATCTGGACTGCTCGGGCCTCCCCGATTCCGAGGACCATATCTGCATCTACGACGAGGGCTTCATCAAAGGCATCCTTGATTCCTTCACCGGCAAGGATTTTTCGGTCGAGGAAATCGACTGCTGGTGCTCCGGCGCGCGGACCTGCCGCTTTAAAGCGGTACTCGCCGAGTAAACTCCATGGCGGATGCCCAACAACCCATGGATCGTCTTGTCGCCCTGGTGCGCAAGATGATCCATGACCCGGTCATGCCCCAGATTCCTCCCGAATTCGCGGAGGTCGAAGGGCTGGCCGCCGTACACGAGCAGATGAGTAAACTGCGGGATGTCCTGGACGCTTTTTCGCGGGGGGATTTCTCGCCTGACGTCCGTTTGCGGGGGGTTATCGCGCGAAGGCTGAAAACCCTTCAAGCCAGCCTTCTTCACCTGTGCTGGCAGATTCAGCAGGTCGCGAACGGCGACTTTACCCAGCGCGTGGATTTCCTGGGGGAATTCGCTTCGTCCTTCAACAGTATGGTGGAACAGCTCGATACCGCCCTGACAAGCTTGCGCCACAAGGAAGAAGAGCTTACCCGCCTCACGCTCGCCCTGCAGCACGAAGTCGAGCAAAAGGCCGAAGCCTTGGAAGCCCTGAGCAAAAGCGAGGCCCGCTTCCGCTACATGGCGGAGCATGACGTCCTGACCGGGGTCTGCAACCGGCGCTCCTTCTACGACCTTGCCGTCATGGAGCTTGAGCTGGCGCGGAAGGAACGGCAGCCCTGCGGCCTCATGATCTTCGATCTCGACCACTTCAAACGGTTCAACGATACCTACGGCCACCTTGACGGCGACGCCGCGTTGCGGCATGTGACCCAAACCATCAAGAGCGAATTGCGCAAGCAGGACATCCTCGGCCGGTACGGGGGCGAGGAGTTC
>JAJBSY010000075.1 GCA_020861205.1 Deltaproteobacteria bacterium
TGCCCGGTGGGGATCGAGCGCGGAGCGGATATCCGGGTCGCCTGTCCAGTCGACGCGCTTTGCGGTCCCGGTAGATGAGTCAAAGGAGAAACGGATGAAAAAAGTATTGATTATCGGCGCGGGCGGCGTCGGCCAGGTTGTGACCCATAAATGCGCCCAGGTTCCCGAGGTTTTCGGGTCCATCATGCTGGCGAGCCGGACGAAATCAAAATGCGACGCCATCGCGGCCCAGATATCGCGCCCCATCGAGACGGCGCAAGTTGTCGCGGACAACGGGCCGGAACTGGTGGCGTTGCTCAATTCGTACAAGCCCGACCTGGTCATCAACGTGGCGCTCCCGTACCAGGATCTGACCATCATGGACGCCTGCCTCGAAACCGGCGTGCATTACCTGGATACCGCCAACTACGAACCCAAGGACGAAGCCAAGTTCGAATACAAGTGGCAGTGGGCGTACCAGGAGCGTTTCAGGGAAAAGGGCCTCATGGCGCTGCTCGGTTCCGGCTTCGACCCCGGCGCGACCAACGTGTTCTGCGCCCACGCCCAGAAACATCATTTCGACGAGATCCACCAGCTGGACATTCTGGACTGCAACGCCGGCGACCACGGCCAGCCGTTCGCCACCAATTTCAACCCGGAAATCAACATCCGGGAAGTGACCGCCAGGGGCCGGTACTGGGAACGCGGGGAATGGGTGGAAACCGACCCCCTGTCCTGGTCCATGCACTACGATCTGCCCGAAGGCATGGGCAGGAAAAAATTCTATCTCCTGTACCACGAGGAACTGGAGTCGCTTTCCAGAAACCTCAAAGGACTCAAGCGCGCCCGGTTCTGGATGACGTTCTCCGACAACTACCTGAAACACCTCGAAGTGCTCGGCAACGTGGGGATGACCCGCATCGATCCCGTGCCCTACAACGGCTGCGAGATCGTTCCCATCCAGTTCTTGAAGGCCCTCCTGCCGGATCCCTCGTCACTCGGCCCGCTGACCAAGGGCAAAACCTGCATCGGCTGCCTGATGCGGGGCGTCAAAAACGGGAAAGGCCGCACCGTGTTCGTGTATAACATCTGCGACCACGAGGAAGCTTACCGGGAAGTGAAATCCCAGGCCATCTCCTTTACCACGGGTGTCCCGGCCATGATCGGCGGCCTTCTCATGCTTACCGGCGAATGGAGCGGCAAAGGCGTCTTCAACATGGAGCAGCTTGACCCGGACCCGTTCATGGACCGCATGAACAGACACGGGTTGCCGTGGAGCGAGATCATCACCGAGGAAAAATAAGGTTTTTTTCGGCTGGCCGAAGCGTTTGGAGAAAAACCACCCGCATCGCGGGTGGTTTTTCGCTTTTTTTCCGGCGTGTTATTTGACGCCGATGGCTTCGATTTCGATTAACGCGTCCCGGGGGATGCGCGCCACCTGGACGCAAGACCGGGCCGGCGGATTTTTCGTAAAATAGGTGGCGTAAATATCGTTCACCTTGGCGAAGTCGTTCAGGTCCTTCATGAAGATGGTCACCTTGACCGCCTTGTCCAGGGAGCTGCCGCCCGCTTCAAGCACGGCTTTGACGTTGTCCAGGGATTGCCTGGCCTGGGCCTCGATGCCTTCCGGCATTTTGTTGGTGTCGGGATTCAGGGGGAGCTGCCCGGATGTGAAGACGAAGTCGTCCGTGGCTATACCTTGGGAATACGGGCCTACAGCCTTGGGCGCCTTCTGGGGCGCGACCATCGCGCGGTCTTCGGCAAAAGCGGTCAACGCCGTGATACTGAGCAGAAAAACGGCCAGAAACAGGGAAAGTGTCTTTTTTGAAAGCATGGGATACTCCTGTAATAAAATGGTCGTTAAAAAAGGATGCCGCAACCTTATCCGACCCTAGCCGCTCCCGTACCGACTTGCAAGGAACAAACACGCAAGCCGGGTCCGGACGAGGATCACCGCTCCGCCGGAGGTCTGTGAGGCGGAGAGCCGGAGGCGGGAGTGCGCCACGCGGAGAAGGGCGGAAGAAGTCCATCGCAAAATCCCTTGCGGAGCAGGTCGGCAACGGCGCTTGCCGGCCTCGGACAAAACCGGATTACGCCCCCCCTCCGGCTGCCTGAAGGGGATGGCAGCGAGACGGGGGAACGGTCTTGGGGAGAGGAACGAAAACGGCCCGGCGAAAAATTCCGCGGGCCGTTTCATCATTGTTTCGTGGAGCGGGAGACGGGATTTGAACCCGCGACTTCAACCTTGGCAAGGTTGCACTCTACCACTGAGTTACTCCCGCTCAGTGAAGAAAGGCTTTTACGTCACCCTGCCGCCGCTGTCAAGGCATGGGCCGTGGTTTTGCCTATTTTTCTGCGATGCCGGAGCCGATCGCGACGGTATATTTCCGGTGTCTGATTCGCAAAAAATCGCGGCGGGCGGATCGGCATTTTTTCTGGCGTTTTGCCGGACGGGACCCGGTTCCGGCAGGGCAGACATACCGGGCCGGACTCTGAAAAAGGGGGCCGCCGATGCGGATACGCCAGCGATTCCACGAGGCCCGTCCCGGCCCTTTGTTCCATCGCTCCCGACCTGCCAAGGCATAACGGATTTCGCCAACGCGTTTCTCCGGCTATGGAGCGAAGAATCGGCTTATCGGCTACCCCCGGACAATCTTTTTCAATTCGGCAAACGCCGCGTCGATTCCGGCGGGATCGTTTCCGCCCGCCTGCGCCATGTCGGGCCTTCCGCCGCCGGAGCCGCCGATCTTTTCCGCGACCGGCTTGATGAGCGCGGGCGCCGTAAACCTGCCGTGGAGGTCCTTTGAAACCGCGATGAGCAGGCTCACCTTGCCGTCTTCCTCGGCGGTCAGGCAGGCGATGCCTGAAGGCATTTTGGACCGCACGTCATCCATGGTTTCGCGCAAGGCCTTGACGGTCGGCGCGCCCGAACGGGCCGCGAGCACCGTGACGCCGCCGATGACCTCGACGCTGTCCATCAGGTTCCTGCCCTGGCCGGACGCGGCGCGCGAGGCCGCTTTTTCCAGATCTTTTTTCAGCGCGCGGACCTCGCCTTGCAGGGCCGCGACCTTTTCCGCGATCTCGCCCGGCCGCGCCTTGAGCGCGCCGCCGACAGACTGCAATTCCTCACGCTGACCGCGCGCGAGAGCGAGGGCGTTCCAGCCGGTCGCGGCTTCAATCCGCCGCGTGCCGGCGGCGATACCCGATTCGCTGATAATGGTGAACAGCCCGGCCTGGCCCGTGCGTTCCAGGTGGGTGCCCCCGCATAATTCCCTGGATTCTCCCGGCACGCAGACGACGCGCACGATGTCCCCGTATTTTTCGCCGAACAGGGCCATCGCCCCTTTGCCGATCGCTTCGTCGTACCGCATCTCCTCGGCCTCGAGGGGGATGTCTGCCATTATCGCCGCATTGACCTTGTTCTCCACGGCGGCGAGTTCCGTTTCGGTCATGGCCGCCATATGGGTGAAGTCGAACCGCAGGCGGTCCGGCGCCACCAGGGAACCGGCCTGGTGCACGTGGCTGCCCAGCACTTCGCGCAACGCCGCGTGCAGGAGGTGGGTGGCCGTGTGGTTGCGGGCCGAGGCCAGCCGGGCCCCTTCCGTGACGGTAAGGCTCGCCTCGCTGTCGAGGTGAAGAGACCCGGCAGTTACCGCCACCGCCATCACGGTCAGGACCGGCGAGGGTTTCAGAGTATCCGTCACGGCCGCCTTGCCCGTCGGCGTGGCGATTTCACCGGTATCGCCGGTCTGCCCCCCGGATGCGCCGTAGAAGGGGGTGCGCCCGGTGACCACGTAGCCCTTCATGCCGTTTTCAAGCACCTCCACGCGTTCGCCTTCACCGTCGAGAAGGGCGGTGACGCGGCTGGTATCCGCCATCGTGCGATATCCGGAAAATTCCGAACGCAGGCCTTCCTCGAGCAGGGATGCGAAGCGCCCGGCGATGTCCGACTCGCCCGATCCTTTCCAGGCGGCCTTGGCGCGTTTCTTCTGTTCTTTCATGGCCGCGTTGAAGCCGTCTTCGTCCACGGCAAAGCCGCGCTTTTCCGCCACGTCGTTCACGATGTCCAGGGGAAAGCCGTACGTGTCGTACAGCCGGAAGGCAACCTCGCCGGACAGTTGTCCGGAGGGTTTGAGCGTCGCAAGTTCCTGTTCGAGCATGGCGAGTCCCTTGTCGAGCGTCTTGTCGAAGCGGTCTTCCTCCTCGCGCACCAGGCGGGCGATGAAGTCCTTGGACTCGACCAGCTCGGGATAGTCCTCGCCCATGATGTCCACGACTTTTACGGACGTTTTGTACAGGAAGGCGTCGCGCATTCCGATAAGCCTGCCGAAGCGGTAGGCGCGGCGGATGAGACGGCGGAGGACGTAGCCGCGCCCTTCGTTGGACGGCATGATGCCGTCCGCAACCATGAAGGCGATGGCGCGGGAGTGGTCCGCGATGACCCGCAGGGCCGTGTCGGTATCGTTGGTATCCGGTTCGCTCCAGGCGTAGCGAACGCCTGCGAGGTCCGCGATATAGGCGATCAGGCCCTGGAAAAGGTCGCAGTCGAAGTTGGACCGTTTGCCCTGGCAGATGGCCGCCGTGCGTTCAAGGCCCATGCCCGTGTCTATGCTCGGTTTGGGCAGCTTCTCGCGCCTTCCCGGCTCGATCTGGTTGTACTGCATGAACACCAGGTTCCAGATTTCCAGGAACCGGTCGCAGTCGCACTTGCCGATGCCGCAGTCCGGGCCGCAAGCCATGTCCGCGCCTTGGTCCACAAAAATTTCGGAACATGGCCCGCAGGGGCCGGTGTCGCCCATGGACCAGAAGTTGTCCTTCTCCCCGATGCGCAGGATGCGGTCCGGCGCGACGCCGGCGATTTCTTCCCACAAGCGCGCCGCCTCGTCGTCTTCCTCGAAGACCGTCACCCAGAGGCGGCTTTTGTCCAGGCCCAGCTCCTGGGTAACAAAGGTCCAGGCGAGCCGGATAGCGTCTTTTTTGAAATAGTCGCCGAAAGAAAAATTCCCCATCATCTCAAAAAACGTGTGAGGCCGGGC
>JAJBSY010000309.1 GCA_020861205.1 Deltaproteobacteria bacterium
CGTTATCCCGCCCTCTTTTTCCCAAAAATTCTGTCTCCCCCGCTACCCCGGATCATCCCGGCCACCATCCATTTGGCGACGCGACCCCTCACGGGTGACCGAAAGTCTTGAAGCGAACCGGATGGTTCACCGGGCGTATCCGGCGACAATGTGGCGGATGGTTCCGGCTCATTCGGCGGCCCGGTACCGGTCCAAGTGGGCATGGCGAACGCGCATCCGCAGTCAAGGGTTGCCGCGAAATTTGCTCCCGCCCTCACGGAACGGCCCTGTCCGAACAACTTCCATCTGGCTTTATTCACCCGTTTCACGTATGTTCCTGCCAGACGTCTTTCCGGCGCGCCAAGTGGACGCGTCCTGCAGACCCCCTCGAAATGGGGCGCCCGCGCAAACTTCCGCACAGCAGGAGGCTGCCATGCTCTATAAGGATGTACTGCGCTTCATCGCGACCCAACCACGGCTCCAACTTGAAACGTGGCCCACGCCTATGATGCCCATGGACGGTCTGCGCCGGGCCCTCGCGGCGGAGGGACCCTGTCCCAAGCTGTGGGTCAAGCGGGAAGACATGACGTCCTACGGCCTCGGCGGCGACAAAATCCGGCGGCTGGAGTTCGCCTTCGCAAAGGTCCGGGAAGCGGGCGCCGACGTCGTCATTATTTCCGGCGGCATCCATTCGAACACCATCCTCCAGGTTTCCGCGGTATGCGCAAGGCTCGGGCTGGAATGCGAGGTTTTCGTCACCCGGGCCAAATCGGTCACTCCCGAAGACGAAAACGACGCCGTGAACGTCATGGTCTGTCTGTTGCACGGAGCGCGCGTGCACCTGATGGGCACGCTGGAAATTCCGGAGCAGGTCACAAGCGACCGCGCGGACGAGCTGCGGGCGGAAGGGCGCAGGCCGTTCCTTATCGAGCCGGGCGGAACGTCCCCGTACTCCACCTTCGGCGCCATTCTCTGCCTTGAGGAACTGCTGGAACAAATACGGGAAAAGGGCTTCACGCCCACCGCCATAGTCGCGCCCACCGGCTGGTGCGGCAACGCCGCGGGCTTCCTTATCGGGCTGACCCTGCTGGCCGCCTCCGGCGGTCCTTCCATCCCGCTGTATGTTTTTGACACGTTCGGCAAAGATGCCGCCGTTCCCGCCCGCAAACGCATCATGAACATAGTGACCGAGTGCTGGAAGCTTCTGGGGCTTTCCGGTAAATGCGACGACTCGCTTTTGTACCTCTCCACAGATTTCGCTGGCCAGGGGGTTTCCCATCCGGACGCGCGCGCCGTGGAAGCCATCCGTTTTCTGGGCTGCAAGGAGGGGCTGCTGCTCGATCCGAGCTATACCGGCAAATGCATGGCCGGGCTGCTCCACATGATCCGGAACAAGGTCTTCACCCAGAAGGACAACGTCGTTTATCTGCACCCGGGGGGGATGCCCGCCATGTTCGCCATGCGGCGCATTCTCTAGCAACCATCCGACTGCCTGTTGGAAGAACAAAGGAGAAAGACAATGGTACACCACATCGTAATCTGGCGCCTGAAAAAACAGTTCTCTGCCGAAGAGCGCGCCAAGGCCCTGAGCACGCTCATGCGGGAGGCTGAAACGCTGAAAGGCATAGGCGGGGTCACCAGCTTCACCCTGACGACCAAAATACATCCCCGGACCAACATCGAAGGGGACATCCTCCTGCACAGCTCCCACGCCAGCCAGGCCGACCTGGATACCTACTACGACCACCCCGTGCATACGTCCTTTGTGGAACGCATCCAGCCGTATATCGATTCACGCGACCGCATCGACTTCGAGGCCTGAGGCCGGGAAAAAGAATGCGGACAGACAAAAGCCCCTTTGTAAGGGGCTTTTGTCTGTCCGCATCGCGGATCGCGCCTACCCTACCGCTCGGCGTTGCGGGTCTAGAACGGCATAAACATGTCGCTCTTCACCTTGCATACCGGACAGGGATCGGGATGTTCCCCGATGTGCGTGAAGCCGCAAACGGGACAGATATATATCTTGTCATTGCCGATGGGCATGTCCTGGCTTTTCAAGGCATATTCACGCGCCTGGGAAAACATGTTCACATGGATTTTTTCCGCTTCCAGGGCATAATGGAAGGACCGCATCGCGTCCTTTTCTCCCTGGAATTCCGCAGTGTTGAAGTATACGGGGTACATCTGTTCCACTTCGCCGCGTTCGCCTTCTATGGCCCATACAAGGTTTTCGGCCACATCCTTAAGGCCGAACTCGCCGCCCGCCGGGACCGTGAACCCGCCGGTCGCGTCCTTGAGCACGGTGAAGTGGTTTTTGGCGTGCACGAACTCCGCGTGCGCGATGGCCTGGTAAAGCCGCCCGATGTTGGGAAACTTGTTCTTGGCCGCATGTTCGCCCCATACCAGATACCGCATGTGGGCCATGGATTCGCCCCCATACGCGCTCCGCAAAAAGTCGGCTGTCATCCCGTTCATATCGTTTCTCCTCGTATTAAGGGTTGTCGGCGTTCGCCCCCAAAAGGGTGTTGCGAATACATTCAGCTATAGCATAAAAACAGTTTTCATCAATACCGCCGAAACTCGGGTGCGGTCCGGTTCGACCCCGCGCCCGTTCCTCGCGGCGGCCCGTGGCACGGCAAGCGTTTTTCGGGCGGTCTTGCCGAGGTCCGGCGATGGCGCCGAAAACCGCTCAAGGAAGAATCGCACCCGTGACGTTCCGCCACCGCTTACTGAAAAGCATCGCCCGAGGTATAGCCATGAGAATAATGCGCGGAATGCATACCGCGATGTTTTTTACGGTTCCCCTTTCGGCCGACTCCTTGTACCGTAGCTGAAACGGGTGGACAAAAGGATTGACCCATGCAGTTTACAGGCAAAACGTGCGTCGTTACGGGCGGCGCGAACGGTATCGGCCGCCGCATCGTGGAACGCTTCGCCGCGGCGGGCGCGTCCGTCGCGTTCATCGACAAGGACGGCCCGTCCGGCAACGCGCTGGCGGAAAAACTCGGCGGCCGGGTGTATTTCATGGAAGGCGATATCGCGGACGAGCATGTTTTGCCCGTCTTCGCGGAGGCCGTGGCCGGCCGGTTCGGCCTTGTCCACTCCCTCGTCAATAACGCCTGCGAAGGCCGGAAAGGCATCCTTTCCGGATGTGGGTACGACGATTTCCTCGCCGTGCTGCGGCTCGGCGTCGCGGCACCGTACATGCTGGCATCCCTGTTTTTCAATCGTTTCGCGCCCGGAGCCGCCATCGTGAACATCGCCTCCACCAGGGCCTTCATGTCCCAGGCGGATACGGAGAGTTACGCCGCGGCCAAGGGCGGCATTGTCGCGCTGACCCACGCCCTCAGCCTCAGCCTGGCCGGGAAAGTCCGGGTCAACGCCGTCAGCCCCGGGTGGATAGACACGGCCGCGTTCCAGGGATCTCCCCGGAACGGCGAGGCGCCCGGCGAACCGGACAGGCGGCAGCATCCGGTCGGCAGAATCGGGGTTCCCGACGACATCGCCGCCATGGTTCTGTTTCTCTGCGGCGACGAGGCCGGGTTCATCACCGGGCAGAACGTCATCGTGGACGGGGGCATGACCCGCCAGATGATCTACCACGGCGACGACGGCTGGACATACGCCCCGCCGCGCAATACGTGATGCCCGGGCCGGCCGGGAAAAGACCGTAAAGGAGTTTTCATGTCCGGATCATTGCGGGAAGCTGAAAATGCCGTGCTCTGGGGATGCAAGGCCATGTGCGCCAGGGGGTACGTTCTCGGGACGGCCGGCAACATCAGCGCGCGGGTGGCCGGTGAGGATCTCGTTGTCATCACCCCCACATCCCTTCCTTACGAAGACCTGACGGCGGACGACCTTGCGGTTCTGACCATGGAAGGGAAGTCCGCGAAAGACGGCCGCAAGCCGTCGATCGAGTACGGTATGCACCTTCGCATACTGCTCGCCCGGCCGGACGTGCGGTGTATCGTCCACACCCATTCCAAGTTCGCCACGGCGGTCAGCGCCATGCAGGACGTGGATGCCGTGCCGGTTCTCGACATTGAAACCGCCATGTATGTCGGCGGCGACATTCCCATCGCCCCTTTCGCCCCGCCCGGAACGGAAGCATTGGCGCGCGGCGCGGCGGAAGCGATACGGGATCGCGCCGGGGTGCTGCTGGAAGGACATGGAGCCCTCGGAGTCGGGAAAACCATGCGGGACGCAATGGTCGCCAGCGACAACATAGAACGCTGCTGCGAGATGTTCTGCATCATCAGGGCGGCTGGGAAAATCAAGCCGCTCCCACCGGAGCCGCTGAAAAACCTGTGTGATTGGTCCCGGAAAAACAGGGGGATCGCGCCCTGAAGAAAAAAATGCGGGGCCGCTACTGTAACACCCGGCAGGGCATGGAAATTTTTTACAAAAAACATCTTTTTCGTCGGAAAATGTGCGTAAAACGCCTTGCAAAGTGCTTTCCCCGTTCCTTTTATACGAACTCTTGGTTCTTTTTTACGAACCAAATGCGGAAGTGTTGACAGAAAGATCCAGGTTTTCTATGTAGGTATTGAAGGCTCCCTCCTGCTACTACAGGAAAGGAACCGGGTGGCGTCACGGTGTTTGCGGCGGAAAAGTCACACCGCCGCATCCTCACGAGACCGTTGACGCGGTTCATGGCAAAGGGCTTACAGTGCAGACTGTAAGCCCCTTAATTTCGCGCGATGTCAGAGAGTCTTCCTCGGCTGCGGAAAAACGCGAGCGCGGCACCGAAGGCAAAATGCCCATGGCCGGTGCGCGCGCTTCGGTCTGCTCCGGTCTCCTGACTGTCCGGGAAAAAAACGGCGACCGTCTTGCATTGTTCCGCTGCCGCTTGTGCCGCACGGAGGTTCCGGCGATCTTGCCACCGCTCGTAAAACCGTCTCGGCAACGTCCGGTACATGACACGGTTTGCGCCGCGAGGAGCAACCCGCCTTTACGGAAAACCGGACTTCCGCACCGTCTATTTCCCGAGGAAAACTGGAATCAGGAAAAAAAATCCAAGTCG
>JAJBSY010000456.1 GCA_020861205.1 Deltaproteobacteria bacterium
TTACTCAACATGGCAGAAAAGCGAGATCTTATTGCACTAAATCAGCGAGTCTACATGTGGATGAATTACGGAGAAGCAGAAACTTCGCAGAGATACGCATCGAAACCCGAATAACGTAGCAAAATTTCCGCCATGTGGGCAAGCAGGCAAAGGCCGGAGGAAAAGGCTTTTTTTGAAAACGGCCGCGCGGAACAATCCACGCGGCCGCGATCGCAAAGGTCAGCGGATAATCGTCACAAGTCCCATCGCAACCGACGGGACATAGCTGAGCAGCAGTACCACGCCCAGTTCGACGAAGAAGAACGGTACGATATACCTGCTGATCTGTTCCAGGGTCGTGCCGTGTTCGCGCACGAGTCCCTGAGCCACGAAAAGGTTGACCGCCATGGGCGGCGTGATCATCCCAAGCGACGTGTTGACGATGATGATGATGCCCAAAGCCAGCGGATCAAGCCCGATCTTCGCCGCGATGGGCATCAGGATAGGCGTGACCAGGAGAATGATCGCCTGGGTTTCGAGAAATACTCCGAGGAACAGAAGGCAGAGGTTTACCAGGAGAAGCAGGATGAACCCGTTGGAGGTGATCGCCATCATGCCGTTGACGATGGCTTCCGATACTTTGCCCACGTTCAGCAGCCAAGCAAAGGATTGCGAGCAGGCGATGACGAAAAAAACAATCGCGGTGCTCACTCCGGCATTGATGATTATCTTTCTCATCGTTGCCATGTCCATTTCCTTATAAACGAAAAAGCTTACGATAAGACTGTACAGAGTAGCAACGGCGCCCGCCTCTGTTGGAGTAAAAATGCCCCCGTAAATGCCGCCAAGAATGATTATTGGCATGAAAAGCGCCAGGATGGCACCGCTGAAGGCCGCGCCGAGTTCGCCGATATGAAAGGCTCCCGTTGTTGGAACATTCAGCTTTTTGGCCATGTAGGAAGTACACAGGCACAGCACGAGGGCAAGAAGAATCCCCGGGACGATACCGGCGATAAAAAGATCGCCGATGGAAACGCCCGCCACCACGCCGTAAGTGATCATGGGGATGGACGGGGGGATGACGACGCCGAGGGTTCCGGCGGCCGCAGCGGTGGCCGCCGCGAAAGGCGGCTTATACCCTTCCTTGACCATGGAAGGCACCATTATCCCGCCGATGGCCGCCACGGTTGCGGGATTGGAGCCGCTTATGGCTCCGAAAAATGCTGAGGCGACAACGGTAATCAACCCGAGGCCGCCGCGAAACGAACCGACGAGCGCGGATGCCAATCGGATCAACCGTTTCGAAATGCCGCCATGCTCCATGATCCCGCCGGCAAGCATGAAAAACGGGATGGCCATGAAGGGAAAAGAATCGATGGCCGTGAACATGCGCTGCCCGACGACGATCGGGCTGAGTGGCAGCGGACCGCTCAAAATTCCCACGATGGCGGCGAAGCCGATGCATATGGCGATAGGGATGCCCATAGCCAACAGGAGGAACAGGGTACCGAACATTGCAAAACCCATCTCAAACCTCCTTGTCCAGCTTGCGCCAGTCGCCCCAGTAAGCCTGGATGGTGCGGATGGCCAACAGGATCATACCCAGCGGCACGGCGGCATACGGAACCCATATCGGCAACATCAAGGCCGGTGACGTCTGCCCGACCACAAGCTGCTTGCCTATGATGGTAAGGAGAAACCCGGAAATGATGCAACAAAATGCCAGGATTACCACCGCTTGGATAAGAATGATGACGCGTTTGCCCGTTTTGCTTTTGACCATGTCGGTCAACACGGCAACCCCGATATGGGCGCGGCGTTTCATGGCGAGAGCGATCCCGATATAGCCGAGATACACCATGACATACCGGGCCACCTCTTCGCCCCAGAACATGGTGAATAGCCTCGAGTAGCGGGCGAACGTCGCGGTCAGGACCACGACGACCATGACGGGGAACAGGACAAGAATGGCGTATTCTTCAAAATTGTCGATAAATTTACGCATAACGCCTCGTTTCGCTGGTAAGAATCGCTGTAGCCCCTGCACGGACAAGGCGACGGTTTGTCTCCGCGAAGGGGCGACCCGGCGGCAGGGCTTCCCCGCCGCCGGATCGTCCTGCATTATTTCTGGGCGTCAATCAGGCTCTGGATGACATTCTTGCCGATGACGGATTCAAACTCTTTGTAGACCGGGGAAAGGGCTTTCGCCCATTCGGCCTTGTCCACTTCGATGATATCGGCCCCGCCCTTCTTCAGGTCTTCGATGAGCTTGGCTTCGCCTTCCTTGCTGAAGTTGCGTTCCCAATCCCGCGCTTCGGCGATGGACTTGGTCATGATGTCGCGCTGTTCGGGGGTAAGCCCTTCCCAAACCTGCTTGTTGATCAGCAGGATGGCGGGAGCGTAAAAGTGGCCGGTCAGCGTCACATACTTGTTCACTTCGTAAAACTTGGAGGTGTAAATGATGACCAGCGGGTTTTCCTGGCCGTCAACGGTCTTCTGCTGCAAGGCAGTGAACAGTTCGCCGAAAGGCATGGGCGTCGGATACGCGCCCAGGGTTTTGAAGGTGGCGAGGTGCACCGGGTTTTCCATGAGACGGATCTTAAGCCCCTTGGCGTCTTCCGGCTTCTTGACCGGCAGCTTTGAGTTGGTCAGCATCCGGAAACCGTTTTCCCAGATGGAAAGGCCGATCATGTTCTGCTTTTCCAGAGACTTCAAGATAGCCTGGCCTTCGGGACCGTCCATCCACTTATACGCCTTGTCCCGATCCGAAATGATGAAGGGCAGGTCAAAGACCAGAAAAGTCTTGGTGAAGTTGGCCAAAGGAGCGGACGAGGTCAAGGTCATCTCCAAGGTGCCCATGGTTACGCCTTCGATGGCGTCACGTTCCGAACCGAGCTGCGAGGAGTGGTATATATCCAGAGATAGTTCGCCGTTCGTTCTTTCTTTCAGAAGTTTATCCAGATACAGCAGGCCCTGTTGATAGTGCGAGGAAGGGTCGAGGGTATGGTTGACGCGGAAAACGGTTTTGGCCTGGGCAACGGACGCCAGGGGAACCGCAAGCATTGCCGCAACGAGCAAAATACCGAAACACTTTTTCATACAAGCTCCTTTTCATACCTGTTTCAATAAGAACGGCACAATGCCTTTAAACCCTTACGCTGATTTCTATAACGACTCCTCCATGCTCTTGTCGTTTATAATTCCAGCGGAGCCCGCGCGAGCCGCGGGCACCGCCGGAAGGATCACCGTTATTTCGGCCAGTCGCCGAAGCTGCGCAGCAGAATTTTTTCCACCTGGGCCTGGTCGACGTTTCTTGGGTTACTGTTCCACAGCCGGGTTCCCAGAAGGCTCAGCGGCGCGAGATCCTTGACATGGTCTTCCGCCGCCCCGTAATTTTCCAGGCCGAAGACGAAATCCATGCTCTTGGCAAGATCCGTCACGGCCCGCACCGCAAGAGCGGCTCCATCATACAGGGAAAGGCCTTTTGTGGGATACCCGAATATCTCGGCGATATGCCGGTATTTCTCCGGAGCGCCGATAAGGTTGTATTCCATCGTTGCAGGGAGCATCAGCGTGGTGGCAAGTCCGTGCGCCAAATGATAGCGCGCGCCGACAGCCAGGGCGCAGGCATGAGCGCCGCCGCACTGGGTATTGGTGAACGCCATGCCGGCCAGCAGGCTCGCCGTGAGCATACCCTGGCGGGCCTCCATGTTGCCGCCGTCCGCATACGCTTTGCGCAGGTATTTCGCTATCAACTCGATAGCCCGGGTCGCCAGGCTGTCAGTGAGAGGGGTCGCGGCCCGGCTGACGTAGGCCTCGATAGCGTGAATAAGGGCGTCCAGCCCGGTCCATGAGGTCATGCGTGGGGGCAGACTCAGGGTAAGAACCGGATCAATGAGCACGGTATGGGCATACATGTACTCCGAGACGATACCGAGTTTGACCTGCCGCTCAACATCGTTGAGGATGCTGATATTGGTGGCTTCGGACCCGGTTCCCGCCGTGGTCGGGATGAACAGCGTCGGCAGGCCCGGCTTGGGAACGAGGTTCACGCCGACGAGGTTGCGGAGGTCTTCGCCGGGATTGCCGGTCATAACGGCCGAAATCTTGGCGACGTCGATGGAGCTGCCGCCGCCGAACCCGATCACCATATCCGGCATATCGGCCTGCAACAGCGCGATAACGTCCTTGGCCTGGTCCAGGGTGGGGTCTGCGCCGACCTGGTTATAGACGGAAACGGCAATGCCCGCGTCTTGCAGGGATTTGCGAACGGGCTCGTCGAGCTTCAGCGTCGCAATGCCCGGATCCGTTACAAACATAACCTTCCGGATGTTACGGGGTTTCAGAATTTCGCCCAGTGAACGGCTGATGCCTTCACCGACGCGAATAAAGGCCGGAGACGCGAAAACGGTACCAAAACTGGCCATGGAACATGCTCCTTTTACAATACGTGATATATAACTCGCTCTATACCATCCCATCGCGGTAACGAAAATACTATTTATACGGTTCCTCTTGCAAAAACCGCTGCACTTCATTGATGAGCATCATGCGGTTCTTTTCATGGATCGCGATATGCGTCGCCTCGGGCAATATTTCCATGCGTCTGTGCTTCGCGCCCGTAAGGTCGTTGAAAAGCCTGAGCGCCACGGGCACAGGCGTAACCTGATCCCATTCGCCGACGATAACGAGCGAGGGAACCGTTATCGCGGAGGCGTCATAGAGTGTTTTGCCTTTGCTCCAATAGTCAAATGTGTCTTTTGACGAACCGGAGGGAGCGCGCATGACCGGCGGATCCATGGCCATGCCCTCTTTATCCGAGGCAAGATTCTTGGCCCATACCGTTTCAAACCAAGCCATGGGTGAAATTTCCTCGATCCTGTCTTCCGGAATGCCCAGCGTCCGCGCTTTGGCGGAACCTTCTTTCTTCACGCTGAAATAATGGACAGTGACATCCTTGCGCGGTTTTTCGGTCAAATATACCGGAGCGTACATGGCAAG
>JAJBSY010000330.1 GCA_020861205.1 Deltaproteobacteria bacterium
ATCCGGGACGCAACCTCCCTGTTCAGTTTCTCCCGCTTGGAGGCGACCGCTTCCAGTTCCTTTTGCTGCTCCGCTATGGTCTTGCGGTAGGCATCGAGCGAAGAGAACAATTCCAAAGACCAGGTATGCTCACGGTCCGTCACGGGCCAATCCGGCAAATCGCGGCCCTTGACGCCGACGCGCCGCGCATGAAGCTCCCATAAGACGCGCAGGACCTCGGTCATGGCCTCCTCGGTTTTGCGTTGCTCTTCCTTGAGTGTTTTGGCCTCGGCTTGCAATTCCAGATCGGATGCGGACAACGAATCGAGAGTCCTGGCGGCGTTTTCCAGGGTGGCCTCAATGGCCAAAATCCGCCTTTCGGCCGCGGCCAGCTCCGTATCCAGGGAACGTTCCTCGGCCGTCAAACGGGAGAGACTCTCCCGCCGCGCCTTTGCTTTCGCCTGCTCCTGGCGGATCTGTTGCTCTATCGCATCCACGGCGGAGGAGGCGGCAAGGCCTGTTCCCGGCGCGGCCAGCAAGAGCGCGCCGCAAACGGCCCCCACGAACACCGCCTGGCGCAATAGTTGGTTGCGGAAAAACGAAGACACAAACGGCTTATTCCGGCGCATATTCCAAAAAGGACGCGAGCGGGCAACCGTCGCAACGCGGTTTTGTTTTCCGGCAGAATTCCTTGCCGGTTCGCACTATAAGGGCGTGGTATTCGTTGAAAAGCGCAACGTCCGGTTCAAGAGCGTCCATAAAGAATTCCCGCAATTCATCATAGCGGACGGATTCGGGCACAAGGCCGTGACGGAGGCACAGCCGCCGGGTATAGGCATCCACCACGAATGAGGGACGGTCAAGGGCATACAGCAAAATGCAATCAGCCGTTTCCGGCCCTATCCCGGAAACGGCCAAAAGCTCGCGGCGCAGCTCGTCCGTTTCCACGTGGGCAAAGCAGGCGAGAGCCGTATCCGTCTCCCCGTGTCCCAAGCCGTCGTAGCGGCGCAGCAATTCCAGAAACGCAAGGATTTTGAGGCTCTTCTGGCGGAAAAACCCGGCTGGTCGTATGAGCGCCTCCAGATCGGGCAACGGCAGACTCGCGATCCTGTCCGGAACCAGCGCCGTGGCCGCGTCGAGCGCGGCAAGCGCCTTGTCCACATTGGTCCAGGAAGTGTTCTGGGTGAGAATGGCGCCGAGAGCCACCTCGAAAGGCGTTTTCGCCGGCCACCAGCCGCTCGGCCCGAAATGGGCCAGCATGGCGGCATACAGTGATTCCAGCGTCCGCCGCCGTTTGCCGTATGTACTGTGGCGCGACGTCATGGTTTCTTAGTACACCGCATTTTCAACCCCGGCAAATGGCAAGCTCACCGCCACACAAGAGCCGTCCACTCGCCGGACTCCCGCCTGAGCGGAGACGGCATCCCCGCCTCCTCGTAGGCAGCGGCCACGTTGTCCGCCTGGATGGTTAGCAGGCCGGAAAGCACCAGGGCCCCATTCTTTTTCAGCCGGGACACTATGGCGGGAGCCATGGTGATGAGCGGATCGGCGAGGATGTTGGCGAGAATCAGGTCGTACGGGCCTTCGGCGGCATCAATGTCGCCCCGGCGAATACGAAACGCGGGCGATGCCCCGTCATGAGAAATTCCGTTACGGTCGCAATTTTCCAGGGCGTTTTCAACGGACTGGACGTCAATATCCAGCCCCATCCCGGTAAGCCCCAAGTGCGCGCAACCGATACCCAGGATACCGGATCCGGTGCCCAAGTCCAGAAACGTCATCCCGGGTTTGATCCGACCGGCATCCGCGAGATCGGATAAAACGCCGAGGCACAAGGCCGTCGTCTCGTGATGTCCCGTTCCGAATGCCATCTTGGGCTCTATAAAAATAACGGTGCGCGTAGTTTCCCGCCGTTCTTTTTCCATCCAGGGGGCAAGCACAAGGAAACGGCTTCCAGCCGTAACGGGAGTGAAAAAATCCCGCCAGGCCAGGACCCAATTTTTTTGCTCCACCGCGCTGCGTTCAATCGCCGCTTCCGGCAACGCCGCGCGGACGGCGGCCTCCAATTCCGCGGCGTACCGGGGATTTTCCGCGTGAACGACCGCCCGGACCTCCCCCGTGGGCAGGGATTCCTCGGCCCATCCCGCCGGAACGTTAGCCGCCAGGACCGCGCACAGCAGGTCTTCGGAGTCGGGATCAACCGTTATTGTCATCTGGATGAGATCGGCCATGGAAACCTCAAAAAGACGGTTACAACCCGCGGGCGACGAGCGCCGCTACGCGCATCTCGTCTTCGGGATAGCGAAAACCCTTGGGGGTGATGATAATCGCGTGGGCGAGCTGGTCGGAACGCGCATCCGAGAGGGGCATCATTTCCCAGCGCGCGCCGTCGTGTCCCACCACCAGCGTTTCCTTGTTGCGACGGGCGAGTTTCAGGGCGAGAATGACGGTTTCCTTAACATTCATGGCATGAAAAAAGGCGGCATGACGCACTCGCCATGCCGCCGGAATGACAGGGTTACTGCGCGCTGGCGCAGCTGCCGCTAGAGGCGCAACCGCAGCAGCCACCGCCGCCGCCCATCGGATTCGCGGATTCCACCGCGAACCCCATGTACGTCACGTCAACGGAGATATCACCGGTCTGTGAGAAGAGGTCCTTGTTAATGCAGAAGGAATAGCCCGCTTCATCAAAGACGTCATCCTCACTACCCGGTTTGTCTAGGGCCAGGGCCAAGCGGGGGCCGCCGCAACCGCCGGGAGCGAGATATACCCGGATGGGAGACTTTTCCTTGTCGGAAAAAAACTCGTTAAGCTCTTTCACCGCGCTTTCGGAAACGGTAATCATATAGTGTCCTCCTGGGGGAATAACGGCGTTATATCACAACCGAGCGCGGGCACGTGCCGTTTTCCCGATCATGAATGGAAACACTATGGAAGTAAGGGCAGCTCGTCCGCTTGTCAATGGCGAAGTGAGTGCTTTGCCTGTTTCCGGACTGCCCGCGCCACACGAACGGCCATGGGTGGGCTTTTTCGAAAAAAGCCAAATTCTCGCAGCAGGTTCGGACGCGCCATCCTCCCCATGCGGTGAAGGCTAGCGGTCGGGACCAACATGGGACCGGGATACTTCCTCAACCGCTTCGACCGACCGAAGCTTGTCAATGACATGGTACAAATGGACCGTATCCTTGACTTCCACCACAAAATCAAGTTCGGCCTTGTTATCCATGAGCGTGCGCACGGTGCCGGACTCTATGTTGACGCTGTCTTCCGCCAGACTCGTCGCGATGATACCCAGAACCCCCTTGACGTTTTTCGCCAGGATTCGAATCCGGGCCGGGTACGGCATACTGTCCACGCCGCCTTCCCACTGAACGGCGATGAGGCGTTCCGGCTCCATTTCCTGGATGGTCGGACAGTCCGACGTATGGACGGTAACCCCTCTCCCCCGGCTGATATACCCCACGATGGCGTCGCCGGGCACGGGATTGCAGCACTTCGCATACCGTACCATGACATCGCGCATCCCCTGGATGACGACGCTCTCGGCTTTTGGGGGCTGTCCTTTTGCCTGGTGTTTTTCCTCCTCCTGCTGTTTCTCGGCCTCTTCCTTGGGAAGCATGTGGCGGAGAACCTTCTGAGGAGTCATGCGGGCATAGCCCACGGCGGAGAAAAGCTCTTCCGTGCTTGGAACCCCTAAGTCCAGGGCGACCTTGTCCAGGTCTCCGTCTTTCAGCGCCTTGGCGATATTGACGCCCAGCTTGCGGCCCTGTTTTTCCAGCATGTCGCGGCCGAGCGTGATACTGCGGGCCCGTTCCTCCGTCCTGATGTAATGCTGGATCCGCGTCCGGGCCTTGGCGGTCTTGACGAACTTCAGCCAGTCCCGGCCGGGATGACGGTGCGAATCGGTGATGATTTCCACCATGTCGCCGCTGTGCAGCTTGGTGCTGAGCGGCACCAGCTTGCCGTTGACCTTTGCTCCCACGCAGGTGTTCCCGACCTGCGTGTGAATCTGGTAGGCGAAATCCACCGGGGTGGCCTCTTCAGGCAACTCCTTGACTTCGCCCTTGGGCGTGAAAACATAAATTTCGTCTTTAAAAAGATCGAAACGCAACGAGCGCAAAAACTCCCGCGAATCGCTCTCCATTTTCTGCCAGTCGAGCATTTCGCGCAGCCAGGTGAATTGGCGCACATCCTTGGCCCGCACCCGGCCGCCCTCTTTGTACAACCAATGGGAGGCAAGCCCGTTTTCGGCGAGCCTGTCCATTTCCTCGGTTCGTATCTGCACCTCCATCCGCTCGTTCCGGGGACCGATGACCGTTGTATGCAAGCTCTGGTACATATTGGCCTTCGGCATGGAAATGTAATCTTTGAACCTTCCCGGTACCGGCCGCCATTCGGCGTGAACCAGACCGAGAGCGGCATAACAGTCCTTGAGGTCGGCCACGATGACACGGAAGGCGATGATGTCGTGCATCTCGTCCATGGTCAGGTTCTGGGCGACCATCTTGTGATAAATGCTGTAAGGATGTTTGATGCGGCCCTTGATCCGTGCCGTAATATCGTTTTTCAGCAGAATGTCGTTCAGGATGGTTATGACGTCGTCTATGTATTCTTCATCATCGGCGCGGTGTTTTTCCAGCCATTCGCTGATGTGCGCGTAAGCGTCGGGCCTGATGTAGCGGAAACTGAGTTCTTCCAGGTCCAGTTTTATCCTGTGCAGCCCTAGGCGGTTAGCCAAGGGCGCGTATATGTCCATGGTCTCCTGGGCGATGAGTTTCTGCTTGTGGGATTTCTGAAAGTTCAGCGTGCGCATGTTATGCAGCCGGTCGGCCAGCTTCACGATGAGTACGCGAATATCCTCGCTCATGGCGAGGATCATTTTGCGGATATTCTCGGCTTGCTGTTCTTCCTTGGTCTCGAACGTCATCAGACCAATTTTGGTAACGCCGTCAACGATATCCTCCACTTCTTCCCCGAACCACTCCCTGATATCATAAAT
>JAJBSY010000298.1 GCA_020861205.1 Deltaproteobacteria bacterium
ATGGGAACGTTCAGGACGAGCAGCAGCAAAAAAATGCCCATGAGCCACAAACTTGCCATACTTAATCCTCCATAATTGCGCCGGCCAGCTCTTCGTCTGTATCTTCCAGCAGTTCGGGATTCTTGATCAACCGGATCTCCAGCTGCACCAGGCGGACGGCCATCAGCAAGTGTCCAAGGGGGATGATCAGGCAGAAAAGGGCCATGGGAAGTTTGAGCCCGAGGGTTATCGCGCCCGTCTTCATCAAGCCGTACAGCCAGACTGAGCTGAAGTAGGCGACGACTAGGGCGTAGGCGAAAAATATCACGTTGCTGAGCAGTTTTACGCCCTTGCGCCACGATTTCGGCCAGATCTTGATGAACAGGTCGATTTTGATGTGGGCGTTATAGGTAATAGCATAGCTGGCCGATATATAGCCAAGCCAGGCCAGTGCGTACCGGGAGAGTTCGTCGCACCAGGCGTTCGTCACCCCGAATCCGTACCGTGCCACGACCTGGTAAAAGAGCATCGCGAGCATGGAAAGCATCATCACGACGCAAATATTTCCCTCTATTTCATCATACCATTTGAATGTATCGTGTATTTTCAAGACCGCACCACCTTGGTCTTCACAGTTAGCGGCACCGCCGCAACGGTATTGTGCCCGCGTACCCGTCACCGGACGGGTACGCGGGCGGGTTTTACTTAAACAACTCTTCGCGATCCTTGCCGAGGAACTTGAGGACTTCGTCCATCACGCCTTTTCCGGGGCGGTCATAGTTGTCGTCCCACACCTTCTTCACGGCCGCCTTGAACGGCGCCAGTTCCTCATCCGTATACTGGCGTACCTTCACGTTGTACTTCGCCGGCATTTCCTCCAGGACCTTCTTGTCCAGCTTGGCTTCATAGTCCCGGCCATAGGCGATGTATTCCTTCATGCATTCGTCGAATATCGCGCGCAGATCTTCCGGCAGCGAATCCAGCCATTTTTTGTTGACCGTCGGCAGGAGGAAGTGGGCGGTCGCCCGGATGACCGAAAGATTGTCGATAACTTCGGCGAACCTGTCCGTATCGTACAGCTGGGTGACGGTCAGTATCCCGTCCACGGTTCCCTGCTGCTGGGCGGTGTACAGTTCCCCGTAAGCGATAATGGTCGGGCTCGCGCCGAGCGCGCTGATGAGCGCCATCTGCATATCGGTCGCCATGGTCCTGATTTTCAGGCCCTTCAGGTCGCTTGGGGTATTAATGGCCTTTTTGGTGCCCAGGCTGAGCCAGCCGCGTACGAACCCTTCGTAGACGACAACCCCTACTTCGTCTTCCAGGATTTTGGTCCAGCTTTTCGCGAGGTCGCTGTCAAGCAGCTTGTATATCTCTTGCAGGTCTTCGAAAACATAGGGGAATTCAAAGACGCTGAACTGGGGAATATTGGCCATGGAAGACAGGGTGTGGGTGGGAAGGGGAACAAGCTGCACCACGTTCTGGCGGACGATTTCCCCCTGCTCCGTATCGGACTGGGCCATGGATTTACCTGTGTAAAGGATTACCTTGATCCGGCCGCCGGATTTTTCCTCAAGAATCTTTTTCAGATAAAGATACGTCGTATCGGCGGCTCCACCCGTGGCCTCGATATGGCTTATCTTGAGGGTGTATTGTTGCGCCGCGCCGCCGCTGCCGGCGAAAACGAGAACCATCGCCAGGCTGACAATCGTCACCAGAAAACGGTTACCAATCATGAAATACCTCCAAGCGGTTAATTGAACTTTCGGCCGCCGCCTCTGACTGCCAGAGACGTAATCGCCGGACATGCTTGGATGCAATGCTCCGGCTGTCCTTCGTGGGGCCGGAAATTGTTCCGTCGTATGGCGGATGATGACAGCGCCTTCCATGAAGCGGAAGAAAGCATTAAACTCGGCCAAGCATGTTCCGCTTTAAGGAACAGGTGTTCCTTTTAGCGGACATATATGGTATTACGCAGAATCGGTTTTTTTGCAAGTCTTTTTTCTAATTAGGAAAATACATATAGGCTTTTACCTATATAAGACAAATTATGGAGTTATGTCCTCCGGATCGGCCAAAAAACAGAAAGGGCCGCATCATTCGCATCAGCGCCCTATGGAAACCCTAGGTGACGGCGGTTGTACTCGCATGATACTGAATTTACCACCAGGAGCGCGGTGACGCTCTTATATATTATATATATTATATAGTTGCCCTGGTTAACGCCGGCAGACCGTGCGGTCTGCCGAATCACATAAAGGAGAAGTACAATGGATATCGTTGTTCTGGACGGGTATACGGAGAATCCAGGCGATTTGAGCTGGGAGGGTTTTGAAAAACTCGGCAGCGTGACGGTTTACGACCGGACCCCGGACGAGCTCGTCGCGGAGCGTATCGGCATGGCGGAAGCCGCAATCGTGAACAAAGCGCGGATAACGCGGGAAACCATGGACGCCTGCCCCAACCTCCGGTATATCGGCCTCCTGGCGACGGGCTACGACGTGGTGGACGTTGCCGCCGCCAAGGCCAAGGGTATAACCGTCACCAATATTCCCACGTACGGGACCGAATCCGTCGGACAGTTCGCCCTGGCGCTGCTCCTCGAAATCGCTAACCGGGTGGGCCACCACGACCGAGCCGTCAAAGAGGGACGATGGGCCGCCAGCCCGGATTGGTGTTTCTGGGATTACCCGCTCATGGAACTGGCCGGAAAAACCATGGGTGTCATCGGATTCGGCCGCATAGGCCAGACCACGGGGCGGCTTGCCAGGGCCCTGTCAATGCGCGTTCTCGCTTACGATGCGTATCCAAACGATTCCGGACGGCAAATCGGGGAGTACGTTTCCCTGGACGAACTTTTGGCCGCATCCGACGTTATCGCGCTCCACTGCGTGCTTTCGGAGCAGACCCGCGGCATCATCAACAAAAAAAGCATCGCCAAGATGAAGGACGGGGTCATCATCATCAACAACTCTCGCGGCCCCCTCATCGTGGAGCGGGATCTCGCCGACGCCCTCAATGCCGGCAAGGTTTACGCGGCTGGGCTTGATGTCGTTTCAACGGAACCCATCACCGAGGACAACCCACTGCTGCGGGCGAAGAACTGCATCATAACCCCGCACATTTCCTGGGCGCCCATCGAGTGCCGCCGGAGAATCATGGAAACGGCCGTAAACAATCTGCGGTCGTTCCTTTCCGGTGAGCCGGTGAATGAGGTTTGACAACGGGACGTGACCAGGATACCGGGAGGAACGGAGACAAGGCGACCTCGGCCGCGCGTACCCGTCCGATTGAAACGCGGTATCCGGACCAAAGCTTACCGCCGAAACAAGGAGCCAGATCATGACGCTCGACAGAATCTTCCGTATTCCTCCCATTCTCCGTATCGGCGAAGGCGCCGCCACCAGAACCGGCGAAGAGGTCGAGCGCCTTGGCGCCTCCAGGGCGCTGGTCATAACCGACAGCTTCCTGGCCGCGTCCGGCACCATCGCCCCGGTGCTCGACGCCCTGAACCGGGCCGGCCTGGAAACGACCATCTATGACAAGGTCAACGCCGAACCCACGCTCGCCCACGTCACCGAGAGCCTGGCGCTATGCCGCGAATCGAAGTGCGATGTGGTCATCGGCTGCGGCGGGGGAAGCCCCATCGACGTGGCCAAGGCGGTGAGCGCCATGGCCGTGAATACCGGCGCCATCCGGGATTACATGGGCCTGGATAAAATTCCGGTCAGAGGGCTGCCGATAATCGCCGTGCCGACGACGGCGGGAACCGGAAGCGAAGCCACCTGCACGACCATTATCGCGGACACCGAGCGCGATGTGAAGATGCTGATCATAAGCCCCTACCTCCTCCCTTCGGCCGCCATCGTGGACCCGCTCCTGACGCTCGGGATCCCCAAGGGCATTACCGCCGCCACCGGCATGGACGCCCTGACCCACGCCATCGAGGCCTACGTGTCGCGCAAGGCGCAGCCCATGTCCGACGTCTATGCCTTAAGCGCCGTCAAACTGATCTATGAACATCTTCCGACAGCCTGGAAAGAGCCCGGCAACATCGCGCCGCGGTCAAAGGTCCTTCTCGGCGCCCTGCAGGCCGGCATCGCGTTTTCCAATTCCTCCGTCGCCCTGGTGCACGGCATGTCCCGGCCGGTCGGGGCGTTGTTCCATGTGCCCCACGGCGTCTCCAACGCGGCCCTGCTCGGCGTGGTGACCGATTTTTCGCTTGGGGGAAATTACGAGCGGTACGCGGATATCGCCGCCGCCATGGGGGTCCCGGCCAAAGGGCCCAGAAAAGAGACGGCCGAAGCGGGCGCGGCCAAGGTGCGCGAGCTTATCAGGGAGCTGGAAATTCCCACCCTGACCCAGCTCGGCATCACCCGCGGGAAACTTGAGCCGGTGGTTTCCAAAATGGCGGATGACGCCATCGCCAGCGGCAGCCCCGCGAACAACCCCCGCTTGGCGTCCAAGGAAGAAATCATCGCGATGTATTACGAAGCGCTCTAACCGTTCGGGAAAAGACAAAAACGTTGGCGGCAAACGGGGCGGGACCAGGCAATCGCGCCGCTGAAGCTTCCGCCCGCCGTCACGAGAAGAACTGCGGACCGCTAGGGAATCGGGACGGCCCCTTTCGCCCGGTGGAGAAACCACGTCAGCGCCAGCAAATCGGCCGATCCGCCGGGGCTCAGGTTCCGGCTTACCAAGGCCGCGTCCAGTTCCCACATGGCATCCCGCCATGCGGTCTGGTCCAGCACGCCGGATTCTTGCACGGCACGGGCCTTTTCCTGGACCGTGCGCAGGGATTCAAGCCCGGGTGACCGGGCCAGGATGGTGGTGTCGTCAACTTCGGCCATAAGGGCGATAAGCGCGCGTATCAGCGCCCGGTTACACTCCTCGCCCCTGGCGAGGGCGCTTTCCAGGGCCGGCAGGCCGGCTTTGAGAACGGACGGCAGGCCGGCTTCCACCTCCCCCCGGATGCCGGCAATGCCGTAGT
>JAJBSY010000406.1 GCA_020861205.1 Deltaproteobacteria bacterium
AAGAAATAGGTATCTAAAAACGCCTGGTGGGTGGGAACGATGAGGCAGGGCTTGGGCAGGGGCGCGTCACACTTTTCGATTCGCAAGGGAACGAAGGAGGCCAGCAGTTTGGCCCAAGCTTTTCCGTAAAGCCAGATAAGCATCCTGACCGCCCGGGCGCGCGGGAACTTCCGCACGCACCGGAACCAGCAGTAAAGCGGCGCGGACACGAAAAAAACGCTTACGGCGGTTATGAAAATCAGGCCGCCGTAAAATCCGGCGTTCAGCCAGACAAGTTTTATCCCGGACCACAAACGGCTCATCAGGCTTTTTCGATCTCGCGTTTTTTGGCAATAATATAGCCGTGCATGTCGTCCACCGTACGGATATTCATGATCGCCGGATCCCGGCCGATCTTGATGCCGAACGTTTTTTCAAGAACGATAACCATGTCGACGGCGTCCAGGCTGTCCAGGTCGAGATCTTCCCGGAAGCGGGCCTCGGGCGTCATCTGTCCGGGATCCAGCTCAAACTCCGCCGCGAGGGCTTCATCCGCCATCGCGATAATTTCTGCGTCAGTCATCCGTCCCTCGGAAAACCAGGCTGCAATTGATGCCGCCCAGGGCAAAATTGTTTTTTACGATCACGGAAACGGGACGCGCCTCATTCCGACGCAAAAGCGCGACCCCCGCGCACTCGGGATCCGGGTCGTCCAGGTTGCGGGTGGGAAGAAGCAGCCCGTGCCGCAACATGCGGACGCAGGCCACGCTTTCCAGCGCGCCGCTGGCCGCCATGGTATGTCCCATATGCCCCTTCAGGCTGGAGACGGGGGTGTCGCCGCCGAACAGCATTGTGACGGCCTTGCTTTCGGCCGCATCGCCCAGGATCGTCCCGGTCGCGTGCGCGTTTACGTAGGAAACGGATTTTGCTTCAATACCAGCGGAATCTAACGCGTCGCGCATACATTGGTATAAGGGATAAGGATCGGGGTTGGCAATACTTGACGGGTCGGACAGGGACGAAAACCCGGCCACTTCCGCCAGGATCGCCGCCCCTCTTGCCTTTGCCGACGCAAACGACTCAAGGAGGAGAACGCCCGCCCCTTCCGAACAGACGATGCCGTCCCGGTTCCGGTCAAAGGGACGCGGCGTCCGGTCCGGGGCATCGTTGTAGCCGGAAGACGCGGCCATCATGAGATCGAAGGTTCCGGTCGTAAGCGGGTGGTACTCGTCGGCCCCGCCGCACAGGACCGCGTCCTGCCTGCCGGAGGCGACGGCCTCGTAAGCGAGGCCGATGGCCTGGCACGATGTGGAGCAAGCCGCCGTCGGACCGATGACCCTGCCCGTCACGCCGAGCGCCTGGGCCACGTTGGCGGCCACCGAATGCCCCATGACGCGGAAAAAAAGCATGGATTTCATCTGGTCCAGGGATCCTTGGGCCAGATACGTCCGGAAAAATTCCTCAATGGTCCGCACGCTCCCCATCGTGGACCCCATGATGAGGCCCGTGCGCCCCCCGCAAAGCGCCTCCTCCGGAAAGGCGGCTTCCCCGAGCGCTTCCCTGGCCGCCAGCAGCGCGTAAACCGACATGGGGGACATGGAACGCCGGTGCTTGCGCGGCACTTCCGTCATATCCACGTTCCGCACGAGGCCCGCCACGCGGGGGCCGAGTTCCGGGAAGTCGTCCAGTTCCGCATGGCGCCGGATGCCGCTTTCCCCGCGCACCAGCGCGTCCCAGAGGATATCAACACCCTTGCCGTACGGCGAAACCGCGCCGGTGCCCGTAATCGCCACGCGTTTTACGTCCATGCCATTTCCTCGTGCAGGGTCGAATGTCCGAGAAGAAATCCGCAGGCCAGGAAACCGGAAATCATGGCTCCCATAAGGCCCGGAGCGATGACCGACTGCCCGGCAAGCCAGAGGTTGGGGCTGCGCGTCAAAGGCAGGGGATTGAACTGCGAAACGGTATGCTTGCAGCCGTACAGGCCGCCGCGCGGCGCGTCCAGATAATCCCGCATGGTCAGCGGCGTGGCGGCGTCCACGAACCGGACGGCTTCAAGCTCCGGGCACTGGCGGACCAGCGCCTCGCGGACCCGCGCGACAACGCCTTCCTTGAAGGCCGCATACCCGGGCGGACGGCGGCCTCTCGAACTTGCCGCCCACCGGGCGACCTGGTCGAAACCGCCCGGAGCGACGACCACGATACCGCTTTTTGCCGACCCGGCCGGCTGGGGCGACGACGCCACGTAGAACGGCCCGTCTTCCGGCGCCATTCTTCCGCCGAAGGCGTTGCCCAGTTCCGGCCCCCGGCAGAGAAAAAGATTTTTGCCGCGCAGGCACTCGGGCCCGGTTTCGCTGATCCCGAAGAACATATACGCGGAAGCGGTGTCTTCCAGGCTCCGCAGCCGCTTCAGGTAGACCGGGCGGAAAAGGTCCTCCGCCATCGCGGCCAGGGCGTGTGGATGCGTCGTGCAGATGCAGGCGTCCGCCTGAATCGTCTCCCCCGTCTCCAGCGCGAGGCCGGTCACCCGCCGCTTCCCGTCGCAGAGGATGCGCCTGACGCCGTTGCCGGTTATCACGGTCACGTTCTCTTCCGCCAGCCGGCGCTCGAAAGCCCGGATCAGTGCCCCGCCTCCGCCCGCGAAATTATGCACGGAGTCAAAATAGGACGCGGTGACGTACGCGTGTTGGGTAAACGGAATCTCCTCGGGTGACACGCCGTACAGGAGCGCGTGCATGGAGAGCGCGGCGCGCAGGTAAGGGTCCGCCGTCAGCGTTTCCAGGTAGGCGCTTAAGGAAACCGCGTCCCCCGGGTCCTGGATGGCGTCCGGGCCGTTTTGGGCGCCCAGAAAAAACCGCAGCAGGGACGATTTCGCAAAACCGTCACGCGCGGCCCGCATATAGGCCGCGACCGCTTCCGCGTCTTCCGGAAACGCGGCTTGCAGCGCGCCGGTCATGCGCTCGTACCCGATGGGCAGCCGGACGGTTTTCCCGGTATCCGCAAACCGGATTTCGTCAAAGCAGTCATCCGCGAAAGGGACCAGTTCGGGCGAACCGAATCCTAGGTACCGCAGGTACCGGCTGACAATGCCGTTTTCGCCAAGCCCCCCGGTATAATGAAGCCCGGTATCGAAATAGACGCCCTCCCGGGAAAAGCCGCGGACGGTCAGACCGACCCGGCGGGATTTTTCCACGAGGGTTACCGTGTAGCCGTTCCGGGCCAGGATCAGGGCGCTGGTCAATCCCGCAAGGCCCGCGCCGATGACGGCCGCCGTTTTCTTTTCCGCCATAACGCTCACAAGGCCGCGTGAAACGTTACGGCCAGGCAGGAGTTGGTGCCGCCAAAACCGGCGGCGTTGCAGAGCGCCGCCCGGGGAGGCGTTTGCAGCGTATCGCCGATGACGTCGAGTTTCCGGGTCACGTCGTCGCCTTCGGCGAAATTGCGGTTGCCCGCCGTGAAGCCGTGCCGCGCCATCAGGCAGCAGTAGACGACCTGAGACGCGCCGGACATCCAGAGCTCGTGCCCGGTCATGGACTTGGTGGAGGAAACGGGCACCCCCTTCTCCCCGAAAAGATCCAGGATGTTATGCGCTTCCATCGCATCCCCCAGGGGGGTGGAGGTCGCGTGGGCGCACACGTAGGAAATATCGGAAGCGGAGAGCCCCGCGTCACGCAATGCGGCCCGCATGGCCCGGCCTATGCCGTCCCGGCTCGGGACCGAAATATTCTCGCCGTCCGAGGAAAAACCGTACCCGGCGATTTCGCCCCAGATAGCCGCGCCGCGCGCTTTGGCAAGATCGTGGCGCTCAAGCATGAGGGCGGCCGCGCCGCCGCCCGGCACAAGGCCGTCCCGCGAGGCGTCAAAGGGCCGGCTGGCCGCTTCCGGCATGGAAGTCCGGGTGGAAAACGCGCCCAGCCCGTCGAAACTGCACATCGACTGCCAGTTGATTTCCTGCGCTCCGCCGCACAGGATGCGGTCCTGCCGGCCCAGGCGGATGAGGTCCGCTGCCTGGCCCACGGCGTGCCCGCCGCTGGCGCACGCCCCGCTGACCGTCCAGCAGGCGCCCTTCGTTTGCAGGATGACGTTCAAATTCATGCTGACGCAGGAGGTCATGGACCGGAAAACCTGGCCGCTTCCCAGGCCGGTCGTGGCGCCCGCGGCGGCCAGTTCCGCGACCTGTTCGACGGCGGCCATGCAACTGGAATCGCACCCGAAAACGATGCCGGAACGGTCGTTCCGTAAGGCCTCGGGGTCAAGGCCGGAAGCGGCAAGCGCCTGGAACGCCGCTTCGACGGCCCATTCCGCGAATTCCGGCATGGTTTTGCGCTGCTTGCGCGTGAGCGGATACCGGGGAGAAAAGTCGCTGATGCGTCCGGTCAGCGGCGAAAGAAATCCCCGCTTTTCCCGTTCGGGATCAATGCCGATGCCGGAATCGCCCCGGTAAAGCGATCGCGCGACACTCTCCGCCGAGTTGCCGAGCGCCGATACGATACCCAGACCCGTTATGGCGACGCGATGGTTCATGCCGCGCGCCCGTTTCCCGAAAATCCGGATGCGATCATTGATTTTGCGAGGGTTCCGTTTTCCCGTCAGGGTCCTGTCTTCCCCTGGCGCGCTCCTGCTCGTAACTGTCGTGGTAGCTTTTATCCATGGCTTCTATCTTGTTCTCCACTTTCGCCTGGGCTTTGCCGGCGGCCTTGCCGGCCCACGCGCAGCCCGAAGAAGCCGCCACCAGCGCGGCCAGGAGCACCAACGCCGCTCCCCTGTCCATCAATACCCGCATCATCGCGTCTCCTTTTCCTGCAACCGTTTTACGCAACCGGCGGAAGTGAAAGCCTGGGCGTACCGGCAAAAAGCCGCCGCCAGCCGTGCCCGGCAAATCCCGCGCACTAGGCAAATTCCGCGGGATGCGGTATTCCTCGTGTCACCTGACCGGTATGATTCTAACACTATAATTGACAAGAGAAAAGAGCATGAACGAACGGCC